>CAXIBD010000020.1:0-42661 GCA_964022135.1 uncultured Sphingomonadales bacterium
ATGTGTCGGCGAGCTTTGCGATGGAGCGGATCAAATATGAGACGGCGGTGCCGGTGTGAGGGTTTTACAGACTACTGAAGGCGATAGTGAGGCTAATGTTCGTTTTGGTTCGGGAACGAGCCTCACAAATACAGAAGCAGTCAATCAGCTCCCTATCCAATGGCGGAAATCAAGGTAGATTTTTGATTTCTTTTCCAAAATTTGACCGTCTCTGGATATGCGAATTATGCCAATCTCCAGGGGTTTACTTTGCCAAGCTCGTTGCGCTTTTGCGGGTCAAGCGGCCTGTCCGAGCACCCACGCTGTGAACTAGAAAGCGCTGAACCATCTGTCTTTGCTAGGCGTTCCTTGATACGAGACAATACGCGTCTTTCACCATCGGTTTTAGTATGGCGCAAAGCCTCACTTGCAACGACCTCCATAGCATTGATTTGCTTCTGCGGAAGAGAGTGCGGACACGGCAGAGCTTCCACCCAATTCCCTTCTCCATCAAAAACAATTAGTTCGCCGAAAATGCCAGACGACCAAGGCCAGTAGCCATGGAATGTTATCTCATCGGTTGTGGAAGAATAACTCAGTCGTTGGCTGTCACGGAATTCGGGCGCGCCCCATTCCTTGCATGTCGTGTTGAGGAGCAGCTCGACAGAAACCCATTTCTCTTGTCCCATCCAAGAGATGCAACCGTTTGCAGTTTCTTGGTCCCAATACCATGTGTTGCCGGCCTTTAAGGACCATTGTCTCGAAGCATCTGATGGAATGTCTGCAGGAGCACAGCCAATCAGACTAAAGAATGGAATTAAACCCAAAGCCGTCAGTTTGCTTCTCTTCATTGTTTCCAAGGTTATGAGCGTTTAATGCTTTTTACAAACACTGTTGCTGCGGTGCGCGGTTTCCACTCAATCAACGGATGCAATTCTTTTGCGGTCACAGAGGGCATGTTGATGAAGATCGCTTTAGCTCCGCATCAAGTTCGGAGCATTATGCCATCAAACCGCCACAACCTCCTGCCGGATCGCCCCGAATATAGAGTGACCATCCGCATCCAGCATCTGGATCTTCACGGTATCGCCGGCGCTCATGAAAGGCGTCTTTGGTGCACCATCGTTGATCGTCTCGATCATCCGGATTTCGGCGATGCAGCTGTAGCCGAGGCCGCCTTCGCTGACCGGCTTGCCGGGGTCGCCATCGGGGCCCTGGTTCGACACGGTGCCGGAGCCGATGATCGTGCCGGCGCACAGCGGCCGGGTCTTGGCGGCATGGGCGACCAGGTCGGCGAGGCTGAAGGTCGCGTCCTTGCCGGCATTGGCGCGGCCAAAGGGTTCGCGGTTATAGTCGACCTGCAGCGGCAGATGGATGACCGCACCCTGCCACGCATCGCCGAGTTCGTCGGGGGTGACGCAGACCGGGGAGAAGGCGGAGGGCGGCTTGGACTGGAAGAAGCCGAAGCCCTTGGCCAGCTCGCCGGGGATCAGGCCGCGCAGCGAGACATCGTTGCACAGCATCACCAGCTTGATATGGCCGGCGGCTTCCTCGGCGCTGACGCCCGGCGGCACATCGTCGGTGATCACCGCGATTTCGCCTTCCATGTCGCAGCCCCAGGCCGGATCGCCGAGCGGGATATCGTCGCGCGGGCCGAGAAAGGCATCGCTGCCGCCCTGATACATCAGGGGATCGGAATAGAAGCTCTCCGGCACCTCGGCGCCGCGCGCCTTGCGGACCAGTTCGACATGATTGATATAGGCGCTGCCGTCGGCCCACTGGTAGGCGCGGGGCAGCGGCGATTCGGCGAGCCGCTCGTGAAAGCGCTCGCACGGCACCGTCTCATGCTCGACATCGCGATAGAGCGCTTCCAGCTTCGGCGCGCAATTGGCCCAGTCGTCGAGCGCCGCCTGCAGGGTCGGGGCGATATTGCTCGCCTCACAGCAGCGGGTCAGGTCCTTGGAGACCACGACCAGGCGGCCGTCGCGGGTGTCGTTCTTCAGGGTGGCGAGTTTCATATGCGTTCCTTGATCTGTCGACCGTTCGTCTCGAGTCCTTCGACAGGCTCAGGATTCGAGAGACCGGCGCGTCTGGGCTCAGTGTCTCGACTACGCTCGACACGAACGGAAATAAAGTCGCTTGTGATTCAATATTCCGCGCGGGCCTTCTCGTGCAGCCAGGCGGCATGTTGCGGCGCCTTCTTGGTGCGGCTCCATTCCTCGAGCATCTCGGGGGCGACCCGGCGCAGTTCGGCCATCTCTTCCTCGGTGCCGATATCGCAGGCCAGTTCCAGCCGGTGACCGTTGGGATCGAAGAAATAGATCGACTTGAAAATCCCGTGGTGGGTGGGGCCGAGCACCTCGAGCCCCTCGGCCTCGGCATTGGCCTTGGCCGCCATCAGGTCGTCGAGCGAATCCACCTTGAAGGCGATATGCTGGACCCAGGCCGGGGTATTCTGGTCGCGGTCCATCTCCTTCTGCTCGGGCAGCTCGAAAAAGGCGAGGATATTGCCGCCGCCGGCATCGAGGAAGATATGCATATAGGGATCATATTCGCCGGTCGACGGCACTTCATTCTCGGCGAAGGCGAGCTGGAAATCCATGCCCATCACCCTTTTGTAGAAATCGACCGTCTCCTTCGCGTCCTTGCAGCGATAGGCGACATGGTGGATGCCGTTGATCTTTGGTGCGGTCATCATGCAGGCTCCTTCACGTTGAGCACCCCGCGCGCAACCTGGTCGCGTTCGATGCTTTCGAAGAGGGCCTTGAAATTGCCCTCGCCGAAGCCGTCATCGCCCTTGCGCTGGATGAATTCGAAGAACACGGGGCCGACCTGTGCCTCGGCAAAGATCTGCAGCAAGAGGCGCGGCTGGCCGCCCTCTGTGGTGCCGTCGAGCAGGATGCCGCGGGTCTGCAGCGCCTCGACATCTTCGCCGTGGCCGGGCAGGCGGCCGTCGAGCATTTCGTAATAGGTCGCCGGGGGCGCGGTCATGAACGGCACGCCCAGCTTTTTCAGCCGGTCCCAGCAGGTCACCAGATCGTCGCAGATCAGCGCGATATGCTGGATGCCCTCGCCGTTGAACTCGCGCAGGAATTCCTCGATCTGGCCCTTGCCGCCTTCGCCTTCCTCGTTCAGCGGGATGCGGATCTTGCCGTCGGGTGCGGTCAGCGCCTTGGAGGTCAGGCCGGTATATTCGCCCTTGATGTCGAAGAAGCGGATCTCGCGGAAATTGAACAGTGTCTCGTAATAGTCGGCCCAATATTTCATCCGGCCGCCGTAGACATTGTGGGTCAGGTGATCGATCGTGTGGAAGCCGGCCCCGACCGGATGGCGGTCGACGCCCGGCAGATATTCGAAGTCGATATCGTAGATCGACAGATTTTCCTCGCGCTCGCCGCCCTCGTAGCGGTCGACCAGATAGAGGATCGCGCCGCCGATGCCGCGGATCGCCGGGATATGCAGTTCCATCGGGCCGGTCTGGACATTGACCGGCTCGGCGCCCTTGTCGAGCAGATAGGCATAGGCCTTGCGCGCGTCCTTGACCCGGAAGGCCATGCCGCAGGCGGAGGGCCCATGCTCGCGGGCAAAATACCAGGCCGCCGACTTGGGTTCATAGTTGATGATCAGGTTGATGCCGCCCTGCCGCCACAGATGCACGTCCTTGGACCGGTGCTGGGCGATGCGGGTGAAGCCCATGACCTCGAACACCGGTTCCAGCACGCCCTTTTCCGGCGCGCAGAATTCGACAAATTCAAAGCCGTCCAGGCCCACGGGATTTTCAAACAGATCAGCCACAAGATTTCCTCAAGATTGAAAGGCGCCAAAGCGCAATATAGTTACAAATGATACTATAGGGGATTTGCGCAACTTATGCAAGGTAATAGCCGCCCACCCCGTCGATTTTAACCAGGCGAGGGGACATCATCGGGAGAGGATGACTATGCAAAAACGCCATCAGCTGGCACTCATGGCCTTTCTGGCCATTTTCATCTGCTATATCGACCGGGTCGCGATCTCGGTCGCGATCATCCCGATGGTCGAAACCTACGGCTGGAATCTGTCCACCCAGGGCCTGGTGCTGTCCAGCTTCTTCATCGGCTATCTGCTGACCCAGGTGGTCGGCGGCAAGCTGGCCGACCGTTATGGCGGCAAGGTGGTGCTCGGCTTCGGGGTGCTGATCTGGTCGCTGTTCACCCTGGTCGCGCCGCCCGCAGCCGCTCTCGGCATCACGGTGCTGATCGTCGCCCGGATCCTGATGGGGATGGGCGAAGCGGTCACCTTTCCCGCCATTTACGCGCTCTACGCCCGCTGGATACCGGTCCGGGAGCGGTCGCGATCCGCAGGCTTTTCCAACAGCGGCATCCCGCTGGGCACCGTGTTCGCCTTGCTGGCAACGCCGGTGATCGTCGCGGCCTGGGGCTGGCAATGGGTTTTCTACCTGTTCGGCGGAATCGGCTTTGTCTGGTGCGCCGTCTGGTATTTTGCCATTGCCCCGAACCCGCGCCAGCAGCCCGGGATCAGCCAGGCCGAGCTCGACCTGATCGCCGCCGGCACGATTGCCGAGGGCCCCGCGGTCGCGACCCCCTGGCGCGCGCTGATGACCAGCATGCCGGTCTGGGCGGTGATCGTCGCCCATTTCTGCAACAACTGGTGGTTCTATGTGCTGCTCGCCTGGCTGCCAACCTATGTCACCAAGGGGCTGGGCGTGGACTATGCCTCGGTCGGCTATTTCGCGATGATGCCGCATATCGCCCTGTTCCTGTTCATCAACCTGTCCGGGGTGGTCGCCGACCGGCTGATCGATCGCGGCATGTCGATCACCCATGTCCGCAAGCTGATGATGCTGATCGGCTTCGGCGGCAGCATCGTGGCGCTGCTGCTGGTGGCGCAGGCGCAGGATGCCGTCACCGCGATCACCATCATGACCGTCGGCAGCGCGCTCGGCGCCTTTGCGGTCAGCGGCTTTTTCGTCAACCATATGGACATCGCGCCGGAACATGCCGGAACATTGATGGGGATCACCAATACGGCCGGCACCATTCCGGGCATTATCGGCGTGCTGGTCAGCGGCTGGATCCTGGATGTCACCGGCTCCTGGGCGCTGGTGTTCCAGACGGCGGCGGCGGTGGCGGCCTTTGGCCTGGTCTTCTATCTGGTCTTCGGCAGCGGCGAACGCCAGTTCGAGACCGCACCGGCCTAGTGAAAATCGCGCGACTTCGGCAAGATCCGGACATTGCGCGGATGGCCGTGGCGCGGATAGGCGGGCCGCGGCCGGGCCGCTTCCCGCTCCGCCCTGGCCGCCCGCCGGTCCTCGTTGCGATAGACCGGGCGGTTGACCTCGTCGGCGCGGGCCATCGGCACATCGGGGCTCTGGTGAACGGTGATCTCGTCGAGCATGAAGGTATAATCCTCGACCCGCGTGGTCATCAGATGGGTCACCCCCTCGACGCTGCGCTGCACCTCGCCGGTCGCCAGCATCAGCCGCGCCGCCATCACCGGACGGCGCATTTTTTCAAACCGGCTGGCCCAGAGCAGCAGGTTGGCCACGCCGCTTTCGTCCTCCAGCGTGATGAACACCGCATTGCCCTTGCCCGGCCGCTGGCGGATCAGCACGACGCCCGCGACCTTCGTCTGCGAACCATTTTTCGCGGTCGCCAGCTCGGCGCAGCTGAGGACGCCCATCGCGCGGAAGCGCTCGCGCAGGAATTCCATCGGATGGCCTTTTAGAGAAAGCCGGACGCTCTGATAGTCGGCGACGACATGCTCGCCCTTGGTCATCGCCGGCAGCCGGGCGTCCTGTTCCAGCCCCAGTTCCTTCGCCTGCGCCGCCTCGAACAGCGGCAGGGTGTTGACCGGCGTGCGGCGCACTTCCCACAATGCCTGGCGCCGGTCGAGGCCGAGCGACCGGCAGGCATCGGCATCGGCGAGCAGGCGCAGCGCGCGGGCGGGCAGACCGGCCTTGTGCGCCAGTTCCTCGATCGTCCGGAACGGCCGCGCGGCGACAATCTGTTCCGCCCAGGCCTCGCGGAAGCCGTCGATCTGGCGGAAACCGATGCGGAGGGAGACATTCCCCTCCCGCTTGCGGGAGGGGCCAGGGGTGGGATTGTCTGGGGTGTCGAACCCACCCCCACCCCCTCCCGCAAGCGGGAGGGGGGAGCTCACCTCCACCCGATTATCCCAATCACTATGATTCACATCCACCGCCCGCACCTCCACCCCATGTTCCCGCGCATCCCTGACAATCTGCGCCGGCGCATAGAACCCCATCGGCTGCGAATTGAGCAGCGCCGCCGCGAACACCGCCGGGTGGTGGCACTTGATCCAGCTCGACACATAGACCAGCCGGGCAAAGCTGATCGCGTGGCTCTCCGGAAAGCCGTAGCTGCCGAAGCCCTGGATCTGCTTGTAGCAGCGCTCGGCAAAATCCGCTTCATAGCCCTTGGCGGTCATGCCGCGGATCATCTTCTCCCGGAAATGGTGGATCGTGCCGACATTGCGGAAGGTCGCCATCGCCCGGCGCAGGCGGTTGGCATCGCCCGGCGAGAAATCGGCGGCGACGATCGCCAGCTTCATCGCCTGCTCCTGGAACAGGGGCACGCCAAAGGTCTTGCCGAGGATCGATTGCAGCTCGTGGCGGTCATGCGGCGGCTTCGGCGAGGGCAGGGTCACCTTCTCCACGCCCGAGCGCCGTCGCAGATAGGGATGGACCATGTCGCCCTCGATCGGGCCGGGCCGGACAATCGCCACCTGGATCACCAGATCGTAGAATTCCCGCGGTTTCAGCCGCGGCAGCATGTTGATCTGCGCCCGGCTCTCGACCTGGAAAACCCCGATACTGTCACCCTTGCAGAGCATGTCATAGGTGGCGGGGTCCTCGTGCGGGACATTCTGCAGCGTCCATCTTTCCTCCCCGCGCGCAGCACGGGGAGGGGGACCGTCAGCCGTCGCTGCGCTCTGGCTGACGGTCCCCCTCCCCGAAGCTGGCGCTTCGGGGAGGATATTGAGACCTTCCATCAGGTCAAACGCCTTCCTGATGCAGGTCAGCATGCCGAGCGCCAGGATGTCGACCTTCATCAGGCCCAGCGTGTCGATATCATCCTTGTCCCACTCGATGAAGGTGCGGTCGTCCATCGCGGCGTTGTGGATCGGCACGGTCTCGTCGAGCCGGTCCTGGGTCAGCACGAAGCCGCCGACATGCTGCGACAGGTGGCGGGGGAACTGCAGGATCTGCCCGACCAGATCGCCGAGCCGCCGGATCTCGGGATTGTCCGGGTCGAGTCCGGTCTCGGCAAAACGCCTGTCGGGCGCGCCGCCGCCATGGCTGCCCCAGACGGTGCTCGACAGGCGGCTGGTGATATCTTCCGACAGGCCGAGCGCCTTGCCGACCTCGCGGATCGCGCTGCGCGAGCGGTAATGGACCACGGTCGCCGCGATCCCGGCGCGGTGGCGGCCATAGCGCTCGTAGATATATTGAATCACTTCCTCGCGCCGCTCGTGCTCGAAATCGACATCGATATCCGGCGGCTCGCGCCGCTCCTCGGAGATGAAGCGGGAGAAGAGCAGGTCATGCTCCATCGGATCGGCCGAGGTGATGCCGAGCAGATAGCAGACCGCGCTGTTCGCCGCCGATCCCCGCCCCTGGCAGAGGATTTTCCGGTCCTGGGCATATTGGACGATATCGTGGACGGTCAGGAAATAGGGGGCATATTCCATCTTCTCGATCAGCCGCAGTTCCTCCTCCACCTTGCTGCGCAATCGCTCCGGCAGGGCTTCGCCATGGCGGGCATGGGCCGCGGACCAGGTCAGATGTTCCAGCCAGCCCTGCGGCGTCCAGCCCTCGGGCACCGGTTCCTCGGGATAATGATAGCTCAGCTCGTCGAGCGAAAAATCGACCAGCCGGAGCAAAGTCTGTGTCTCGGCCAGCGCCTGCGGATGGTCGCGGAACAGGCGCGCCATTTCCCTCGGGGGCTTGAGATGGCGCTCGGCATTGGCAGTCAGCAGGCGGCCCGCCCTGGCAATCGTGGTCTTTTCGGCGATACAGGTCAGGATATCGTGCAGCGGCCGCTGCTCCGGCGTCGCGTAGAGCGGATCGTTGGTGGCGAGCAGGGGGATGCCCCTTGTTATCGAGAGTTCGTTCAGCCGAGCGAGATAACGCTTGTCCGGCCCGGAACGCGGCATGGTCGCGCCGATCCAGATATGCGGGGTGAGCGAGCGGAGTCTTGCGAAAATATCCTCCCCGCGCGCAGCGGGGGGAGGGGGACCATCCGCAGGATGGTGGAGGGGCCGGTGCCCGATAGAGGCCCTCGAGGCCCCTCCACCATCAGCCGCCGCTTCGCTCTGGCTGACGGTCCCCCTCCCCGAAGCGGGTGCTTCGGGGAGGATGATCAAGGCCCAGTCCTCGCTGCACCATTCCAGCAGATCCGCCTCGTAGAGAAAACACTCTCCCTTTTCCGCCCGCAAATTCCCGGTCGACAGCAGTCTTGTCAGCCGCCCCCAGCCGCGCCGGTTGCGCGGATAGACGATGGTCTCCGCCGTATCATCGGCGAACACCAGCCGCGATCCGACAATCAGACGGAAGTCCGGCAGTACCAGCCCCTCTTCCGCCGCATCCTCGCGCGCCCGGCGCAGGGCCGCATGCGCCCGCACCACGCCGGCGACGCTGTTGCGGTCGGCAATGCCGATCCCGGTCATCCCCAGCATCATCGCCTGCATCACCATGTCGGCGGGCGAGGAAGCCCCGCGCAGAAAGCTGTAATGGGTGGCGGCCGCGAGTTCGGCGAATTTCGTCATTGCGAGGAGCCGCAGGCGAGGCGGCAATCCAGAGCGGCGGAAAGACGCCCTGGATTGCCGCGCTGCGCTCGCAATGACGCGCTCGCTGGCCGCCAGATCTTACGCAAACAGTCCATGCACATACCAGTCCGGGTTCGCCTTTTCCTCGCCATAGAGCCCGTGCCGGAACAGCCAGTAGCGCCGGCCGCGGGCGTCCTCGACGCGGTAATAGTCGCGGGTCAGGCCGCCGTTGCCGGGCTGCTGCCCGTCCTTGCGCTGCCACCATTCCGAGGCGATCCGCTCCGGCCCTTCATAGCGGATCACCTGGTGGGTCTTGCGCCGCCAGGTGAAGCGGTGCGGCGGGCCGTCGGGAACCTCGGCGATCACCTGCACCCGCTGCGGCGGATCGAACATGTGCAGGGGGCGCAGCGGCGGATCGCCGGACGGCTGCATCTGCCAAGGCACGGGGGAAGGGGCGCTGAGCGCCGGCAGCGCGAGCAGGCCCTGTTCGGGGATATGGCTGTCGGCCGGGGCAAATGTCTGCACCCGCTCGCGGCCCAGCCGGGTGCTGAGCTGGCTGACCAGCGCGACCTCGTCCTGCTGCTGGTCCTCGCCCCCCTCGAGCCGCAATTGCTGCGGTGCCAGTTCCTCCGTCGTGACAATGCTCAGCCGGATCAGGTCATAGCCGAAGCCGGGATTGAGCGGGTCGTTGAGCGCGTCGATCCGTTCGCGCAGCAGCCGCTGGAACAGCGCCGCATCGCGGGTCGGCGCGCCGGTTTCCAGTCCGAGCCGCGCGATATCACCGTCGCAGCGGAACAAAAGCATGCGCACCATGCGCGCGCCCTGACCGCGCTGGTTGAGCCGTTCGGCCGCTTCCGCGAACAGCTCCGACAGGCAGGCGAGCGCGGCGTCGATATGGGTCAAGGGCTCGGCAAAGCGGCGCTCGGTGACGATATTGCCGACCCGGCGCAGCGGATCGATCGGCCGGTCTTCCAGCCCCAGGATCCGGTCGAGCCGCAGCGTCAGCTCCATGCCGAAACGCGCCGCCAGATTGGCGCGCGGGCGCTCGGCCAGATCGCCGATCCGGTAGAGCCCGGCCCGTTCCAGCGCCTGATGGGTCTTGTCGTCCATCGCCAGCGCCGCCACCGGCAGCTGCGCCTCGGCGCCTTCCTTCAGGCCGTGCCGGGCCAGCGCCAGCGCCGCATCCGCGGTTCCGGCCAGCGCCCAGCCGGCACCATAGCCGGCCGCGTCGAGCCGGTCCTCGGCATCCTGCGCCAGCGCGTCCTCGCTGGCATGGAAATGCGCCGCGCCGCTGATATCAAGGATCAGCGCATCGGGCGGCTCGACCGCGACCATCGGCGTATAGCGCTCGCAGGCTTCGGCCAGCCGCGCCAGCAGATTGGCATCGGCCCGCGGATCATGGTCGAAGGCGAGCAGGTCGGGCACCCGCGCCCGGGCGTCGGCCAGCTTCATCCCCGGCCCCAGCCCCAGGGACACGGCCTGCCGGTCCGCCGCCATGATCACCATCGCGCCGCCAATCTTTGCGGTCAGCGCAAAGGGATGGTCAGGCGGCCCGCATTCCCGGATGATCCGCTCGGACGGCAGCCAGGGCAGGAACAGCGCCAGCATGCGGCGTTCCCTGCTCGCCTGGCAGCTCGCGGAAGGCTTGTTCGTCACGGTTCCACTCCAGTCGGGCGCTCAGCCCGTAAAGACCGCTGCGATGACGCAGCAGGGTGATGGCAAAGGCCGGATGGCCCGGGGCATTGGCTGCCAGCGCGGTCGAAGGCGCACCCGCCACCTGCCAGCGGCTGAAGGCCGCGGTCGGCAGGGGATTGTCGGCGTCGCTGCCGCAGCGCACCAGCAGGCCCAGCACGCCCGCCTTTTGCGCCGACAGCGACAGCCGCCGGGTCGCGGTCAGGTCGAGCCCCTTCGGCTTCTTGCCCGACAGCTCGACAATCACCGCGGCCATCGCCGAAGACCGCACGCCGTCGGCGGCCGCGCGCAGCGCCGCGATGCTGTTGGGCGCGTCGACATGGACGATGCCGGACGGATCGATCCCCAGTTCCGCCAGCCCCGGCGGATAGAGCCGGCCCTGCCGCCTGGCTTCGCCGCTTTCGCTGATCCACAGGATCGACCGGGGCTCCGCTTGCAGCCCCCGGCAGCGCTGCGCGAGCAGCAAGGCCATGGCCGCGGCGCTGGTCCGGTCGCCTTTGCCTGCGGCATGCAGTTCGTGCAGCGCCGCGCGCGGCAGGCCATCCACCCCCGCATTGCCGCGCAGGGCGGTATCGATGCTGGCGACACCCAGGGTGAAGTGGGACGGCCTGTCGTCCCGTTCCGCCGATTTGACGCCGGAGGCAGCCAGAATCCTGCCGAGCCGCGCTTTTAGCGCAGCGGCTTTTTGGCCGGCCGGGCTGGGCACGGCAGAAGGGCTGACCGGTGAGGGCGCAAGAGGCCCCGCCGAATCCGAATCGCTATTGTTCATGGTTTGTTCTAGATTATAGAATGGATGGATCAGGTCAAGCAGACTCGTCATCTGTTGGCGAGCCGTTGTGAAATCCCGGGCTTGGCCCCAAGCACGATACTTCGATAGAATATAACAGAATCAACGGCTTGCAGAATTCAGGATACCCCGGCACCTCCATAAACAACATGCACGTCCCGCCCACCGCAGCGGACCGGAGAACGGATCCCATAAAGAGGCAATATTCTATCGCTGGCGACGCAAAGCTTGTGTTGATTGTCGGTGATGGCACGATCACATGACGCCAGATTGAATCAGTCTATCGGAAAATGAGAGCGATCTGTGGTTGAACGACTTCGAAAATTGGTGGAATCCGCGCATTTCCAGAACGCAATTCTGGCCGTCATCATAATCAATGCCATCATAATCGGCATGGAAACGTCACCGGCAATGATGGCACGCTTTGGCGGTATATTGCGCGCGCTGGACACCATCGCCATCGTCATATTTGTCATCGAAATTCTGCTCAAGCTGTTCGTCTACCGGCTCAAATTTTTCAGAAATGGCTGGAATATATTCGATTTTACGATTGTAGCGGTCGCCCTGATACCGACCGGCGGCAGCCTTTCTGTCCTTCGCGCGCTGCGGATATTGCGCGCCTTGCGGCTGGTTTCGGCGATGCCCAAAATGCGCAAGGTGGTGCAGGGCCTGTTCGCGGCGATCCCGTCGATGGGAACGGTGATCATCCTGCTCAGTCTGGTCTTCTATATCGCAGCGGTGATGGCAACAAAGCTGTTTGGCGATTCCTTTCCCCAATGGTTCGGATCGATCGGCTCGTCTCTCTATTCGCTCTTCCAGATCATGACTCTGGAAAGCTGGTCGATGGGCATCGTCCGTCCGATCATGGAGGTCTATCCCTGGGCCTGGGGCTTTTTTGTACCCTTTGTACTGGTGACCAGCTTTGTCGTACTCAACCTGTTTATCGCGATCATCGTCAATGCGATGCACGAGGAAACGGATGAGGAGCAGGCCGCACAGAGAAACGAGATACTGGAAGAAATCCGTGCGCTCCGGCAGGAAATGAAGGCAATCCGAACCGATGGATCCGTCAATCAATAGATAATGAAAGGCCGTCCCTGCAGACATGGCGGCCATAAGCACTTGAAAAGCAGCGTGCTGGTGCGGTCGCTTTTTTCCGCCACATGCGACAGGCCAGCGCCTTCATCACGCCAGCGGTTTGCCCATTAAGGCTGTTCCGGCATCGAAAATCGGAATAAAAAGGACCCGAGGGTAATTCGAGTCGCAAGTTCCTTTCAGGGAGATGTGCAATGAATCATATCGCTGCCAAAAGTATCATGCTGACCACTCTGTTGCTGGTTTCCAGCAATCTCACCCAGGCACAAACGGCCAGTGCCCCCACCGCCCGCTATGAAATGGATATCGGCACCGTCACCGGATTTGGCGGGATGACCGGCGGCATCGGCAGCGCGATGTCGATGATGTTCGGCGGCAAGAACAAGGCGTCGCACATGCTCGAACTGCGCCTTGGTTCTCGCCTCGCACCGACCGGTGGCACGCCCAGTGCCGATCATTTTCCAGATGCCGCCCTGAAGCTCGGCAAATCCCTGCCCCTGATGACACCCGCCGCGTCGACCTCGGAGCCGTCGGAGTACCGGATGCCGGAAAATTTCGAACGGCCGCAGGGCCGGCTGCTGCTTTTCTGGGGCTGCGGCGCCAAGGCCGGTCCCGGACAGCCAGTGGTGATCGATTTCGCCAGGGTCGCGGCAGGCCAGATGCCGCCGAACCTGTTCTCGACCCGGGTCCCGGTCGAAACCGGCCCGACCATGGCGAACAGCAAGACCTATGGCCACTGGCCCAACCAGAAATCCGGCAAGATGCCGGACAGCAATGCTTCGATCCTGGGCGAGCACAGGGTCGCCGGCAATTATACGCCGGACATGCAATTCACCCTGACCCAGGATTTCATGGGACCGATCAATGCCCAGTCGTCACCGGCTGCCGGCGGGGCGACGAACCTCAACTGGAACAGCGTGCCGGCGGCGACCGGCTATTATGCCTGGGCGATGGGCGGCAAGATGACCGGCAGCAAGATGGGTGACATGGTCTGGTGGTCCTCCTCGATGAGCCGGGATTTCGGTGCGGGCCTGTGGGACTGGCTGTCGCCGGCCACGGTCCAGCGGCTGATTGCCGACAAGACGGTGATGCCGCCGAGCCAGACCAGTTGCACGATCCCGGCAGAGGTCAGGGCCGCCGCGCCGCAGTTCATGATGGGCAATCTCACCGCCTTCGGCCCGGAAGCGAATTTCGCCTATCCGCCGAGACCGGCCAAGGGCGCGTGGAATCCGGAATGGACCGCTCGCGCCCGCTACCGCTCGACGACCAGCCTGCTGATGGGCGAGGGGATGGAAGGCATGGGTGGCCTGTCGGGCAATGACCGGAGCAAGTCGCCCGAGCAGAAGCCGTGCAAGCCCTCGCTGATGGGCGCGCTGCTCGGGAAAGGTTGCTGACCGCGATCTCCCAACGGATGGAGCCGGAAGTGCCATCCCGCACAACGGCGGGCGCCCGCAAAAAAAGACCGCCTCTGTCATGGACAGAGGCGGCAAGGCGCACTTGGTGGTTGTGACGCGGGCTAGAAAAAGCCGGTCACAGCGGCTAAGGCTATGATTGCCAGCCCGGTCGAGGCGCCCAATATGATCATCATATGACGGGTCGTGAAACCTTGACGGGCCTTGTTTTTATCCAACTGTTTTTTCATAATAATTCCTGTTTTCAAGATCGTGGCGATTATAGGCTGGCGGAGAGCATCCACGATGCTTCTTCGAGCGCCCCGATCCGCGATGTCAGCAGGTCGGCGGTAAACACATCGTCCGCTTCATCGGCGACCTTCACAAATTCGCGCATCTGGTCGGCCACGGCAAGATTGTCGCCGGAAAGCTGCTTGAGCATGGCTTCCACATCGCCCCATTCGACCTGATCGTCGATCACGCTGTTGTTGATATAGGTGGACAGGCCGACCGGCGTTTTTGCGCCCAGCGCCCGGATCCGTTCGGCGATCTCGTCGATCGATGCGGCGAGATCTTCATATTGCGCTTCCGTCAGCTTGTGGACGCTGACGAACAGGGGGCCGGTCACGTTCCAGTGGACCGACTGTGTCTTCTGGTAAAGCACATAGGTGGAGGCCAGGGCCTGACCGAGCTTTTCGGCCATCTTGGCACGGTCGGCCTGCTTGATGTCGCTCTTCATTTCGCGAAGTTCTGCAGTCTTGATAGTCATAGGATACCTTTCTTTTTTTGATGCGCTCGACGAACTGGCGGAGCGCTGTATCTAACCAAACTTACGCGCTTCTTCTTTTTTGGTTCCGTCCAGCGGTGCAGAATCCGTGAAGCGGGTGGAGACTGAATCGGGTCGGTCCGGCCAACGGGAAAGCTGCGGAAATTCCCCTGTTTTATGGAACCAAAACGCGGTCTGCCGCGTAGATAATATGTAACCCCCAACGAAAGGCAGAGAGAAATGACGAAGATTTCAAATGCAAAAATAGCAATTCTGGCAACAGATGGTTTTGAAAAATCGGAGCTTTTTGAGCCAAGGAAACAGCTGCTCGACGCAGGTGCGGATGTCACCATCGTGTCACTCGAATCCGGCTCGATCAAGAGCTGGGATCAGAAGGACTGGGGCGAGAGCATCGCCGTCGACCAGACCCTGGACAATGCCAGCGAGAGCGACTTTGATGCGCTCGTTCTGCCCGGCGGACAGATCAATCCGGATCTTCTGCGGGTCGAAACGAAGGCGGTCGATTTTGTGAAGGCGTTTTTCGACGCCGGCAAGCCGATTGCCGCCATCTGCCACGCGCCATGGCTGCTGATCGAGGCGGACCTGGTGCAGGGCCGCAAGGTCACCGGCTACAAGTCGATCAAGACCGATCTGATCAACGCCGGCGGTCGATATGAAGACAGCGAAGTGGTGGTCGATAATGGCCTGATCACCTCGCGCAACCCGGGCGATCTGGATGCATTCAGCGCCAAGATCATCGAGGAGGTCCGCGAAGGCCTGCACAAGCGGACGCAGAAGGCGGCCTGATTTGTGGAAAAGTGCGCCGATCGCACCCGCAGTGCAGCCTGTCCTGCTGGTGCGTCGGTTCGCCTCAATCGCCTTAACAAGTCGCGTACGCGCTTTTTAGCCCGTTTCTCGTACTAAAATGGCCATTTTGTAACCCTAAGGAGTATTTTATGAAGAATTTTCTCACCCTGATGACCGGCGCGGCGCTGCTCGCTGCGACACCGGCGCTTGCGCAGGACGCTGCACCGACGGTGGATGCGCAAGTGGGCATGAAGGTTTTCGGACCCAATGGCGGTGAAGTCGGTACGGTTGATTCCGTCAGCGATGCCGCCGTGGTCGTCGACACCGGCACGCACAAGGCTGCGCTCGGTACCGAAGCGTTCGCCAAGGCCGAAAACGGCCTGTCGATCATGATGACCAAGGCTGATCTCGACGCGGCCGTCGCCAAGGCGACCGCCGATGCGAAGGCGAAGCTGATCGCCAGCCTGCTCCCGGGCACCGAAGTCAAGTCGGTAACTGGTGCTGCGGTGATCGGAACCATTCAGGGTAAGGACGCCGAATATGTGACCGTCGATCATGACGGCCAGGAAGTGAAGCTTCCCCTGGATGCCTTCATGTCCCAGCCTGATGGTGCGGTCGCCATCGCGATGACCGAAGCCGAATTCAAGGCCGCTATCGCCGGCACCCAGGCCCAGTAGGCCCTAAGCTCTGACAGCGGCGGGACAAGCGTCCCGTTGCTGTCAGTGGCTGAATTTCAATCCCAGTTCGTACATGGCGATCGCTGCCTGCGCCGCTTCGCCGCCCTTGTTCTTGCGCGTCTTGTCGGCCCGCGCCAGCGCCTGTTCTTCATTCTCGACGGTGATGATGCCATTGCCGATCGCTGCGCCGTCCATCGACAGCGCCATCAGGCCGCGCGCGCTTTCGCCGGCAACAATCTCGAAATGATAGGTCTCGCCGCGGATCACCACGCCGATCGCGACAAAACCGTCGTAGAGATCGCTGTCGATCGCCAGCGAAATCGCCGCCGGAATCTCCAGCGCGCCCGGCACGGTGAGCAGCTCATGCTCGTGCCCTGCCGCCTTCAGCGCCTCGGTCGCGCCCGCGATCAGCATGTCGTTGAGATGGTCGTAGAACCGCGCTTCGACGATCAGGAATTTTGCCATTTTCTTTTGCTTTCTGCTTCTTGAGCCCCTCCTTTTCAAAGGAGGGGTTGGGGTGGTTTCTCTCGTCGAAGAATAGCTCTTCGGTTTTTCATTCATTGCTCGCGGCACCGTGGCTGTTCGCTTGCGCGAGCGATGCTTGCGCATCGCCACCACCCCAACCCCTCCTCTAAGGAGGAGGGGCAGAGGACGATCAGGCCGTCTCCAGTTCCCTGCTTGCCTCGCTGCCGCCCTCGGCCGGCACCGCCCGCTGCCCGACGATCCGCAGGCCATAGGCGTCGAGCCCGACCAGATCGTGGCTGGTGTTGGTCAGCAGCTCCATGTCGTGCACCTCCAGCTCGCTGAGAATCTGTGCGCCGACGCCATAGTCGCGCAGCTGGTCCATGGGGGCCGGCTTGCCGCCGGCAAGGCTGCGGACCTGCCGCGAATAGAGATCGGGCACGCGCGGACTGATGAACACGATAAGTCCCGCGCCTTCCTCGCCGATGATCTTCATCGATTCCTGCAGCATGTTGGCGCGGCCGGTGTCCTGCCCGAACAGGTCGGGGAAGATCGCGGTCGCGTGCATCCGCACCAGCGTCGGCTTGTCGGGATCGACATGGCCTTTCTGCAGCACGATCTGTTCGCTCTCGGTGGCGCTGTTGTAGAAGGTGATCGCGTTCCACTCGCCGCCCCAGCGGCTGGTGAAGCGGGCTTCCTCGCGGCGCTCGGTCAGATGGTCGTGGCGCAGGCGATAGGCGATCAGGTCGCGGATCGTGCCGATCTTCATGCGGTGATGCTGGGCAAATTCGATCAGGTCGTCGAGCCGCGCCATCTCGCCGTCATCCTTCATGATCTCGCAGATCACGCCGGCCGGGTTGAGCCCTGCCAGCCGCGACACGTCGACCGCCGCCTCGGTATGGCCGGCGCGGACCAGCACGCCGCCGTTGCGCGCCTGCAGCGGGAAGATATGGCCGGGCGTGACGATATCGTCCTTGCCGCGGGTACGGTCGATCGCCACCGCCACGGTGCGCGCGCGGTCGGCGGCGCTGATCCCGGTGGTCACGCCCTCGCGCGCCTCGATCGAGGTGGTGAAGGCGGTTTCATAGGCGCCGCGGTTGTTGGCGCTCATCATGTCGAGGCCCAGCTCCTCGACCCGGTCGCGGGTCATCGCCAGGCAGATCAGGCCGCGGCCATATTTGGCCATGAAGTTGATCGCGTCGGGCGTCGCCATCTGCGCCGGGATGATCAGGTCGCCCTCATTCTCCCGGTCCTCGTCGTCGACCAGGATATACATGCGGCCGTTGCGCGCCTCGTTGATGATCTCTTCCGCCGTCGCCATCACGCCGCTGCCGCCACGCGCCAGATAGGTCTCCAGCTTGCCCAGCGTTTCCGCGGTCGGGTTCCAGTCTTCCTGCCCCAGGCTGCGCAGGCTGTTGGCGTGCAGGCCGGCAGCGCGGGCCAGGCCGGCGCGGGTTTCCTTGCCGGAATCGATCAGTTCGATCAGTTGCTCGATCAGGATTTTGCTCATGGGAATCGGCCTTTCAATGTGATGTAGAGACAATTATCACACCATAATGTGATGCGTCTAGGGGAAATATCACATTGGCTTCACATGATGTGTTCTGATTTCGTCATTCTGAACTCGTTTCAGGATCTCGGGCGGCAAGGCCGGAAGGTTGTGGCAAGAATGAAGGGGTCCTGAAACGAGTTCAGGATGACAATGATCTACCGATCGTGCGCACCCCCATTCCCCGTTGACCGGAACCTTTCCCCATCCGATACGCTATTCCCTAATGGCAAAAGCGAAACACTGGATCGAGCCGCATCCGCAGGGCATTTACGTGCGGCCGGCCGATATCTGGATCGACCCCTCGGTGCCGAAGCAAAGCGCGATGGTCACCCATGGCCATGCCGATCATGCGCGCGGCGGGCATGGCGATGTCTGGGCGACACCGGAGACGCTGGCGATCATGGGGCTGCGCTACGGTACGGATGCCGGCACGCCGCTCGCCTATGGCGACGGGTTCGAGCGCGGCGGGGTGAGGTTCAGCCTGCATTCGGCGGGCCACGTGCTGGGCTCGGCACAGGTGCTGATGGAATATCGGGGCGAGCGGGTGGTGGTCACCGGCGACTTCAAGCGCCGGCCCGATCCGACCTGCGCGCCGTTCGAGCCGGTGCCCTGCGATATCTTCATCACCGAGGCGACCTTCGGCCTGCCGGTGTTCAGGCATCCGCCGATCGCCGGCGAGATCGACAAGATCTTTACCCGGCTGCAAGCCGAACCGGACCATTGCCTCTTGGTCGGCGCCTATGCGCTGGGCAAGGCGCAGCGGGTGATCGCCGAGCTGCGCCGGGCCGGCTGGGTCAAGCCTATCTATCTGCACGGCGCCATGGTCCGGATGTGCGAGCTGTACGAGGAGCTGGGCGTATCGCTCGGCGAGCTGCGGCTGGTGATGGACACGCCGAAGGAGGAGATGCGCGGCCAGATCATCATCTGCCCGCCCTCGGCGCTGATCGACAAGTGGAGCCGGCGGCTGCCGAATCCGATCACCGCCATGGCCTCCGGCTGGATGCGGGTGCGCGGCCGCGCCCGGCAGCGCGGCGTCGAGATTCCGCTGGTCATCTCCGACCATGCCGACTGGGACGAGCTGACCCACACGATCCGCGAGCTGGCACCGCGCGAGACCTGGATCACCCATGGCAGCGAGGACGGCCTGCTGCGCTGGTGCGAGCTGCACCAGATCAGGGCGAAGGCGCTGGCCATGGTCGGCCGCGAAGAGGGGGACGACGGCTGATGCGCCGCTTCGCCGCCCTGGTCGACAGCCTGATCTACACCCGCTCGCGCAACGCCAAGCTGGCGGCGATTGCCGCCTATCTGCGGGCGACGCCCGATCCCGACCGTGGCTGGGCGCTGGCGGCGCTGACCGACAGTCTCGATTTTCCGGCGGTCAAGTCCGCGACCGTCCGCAATCTCGCCGGCACCCGCATCGATCCCGAGCTGTTCCGCCTGTCGCGCCACCATGTCGGCGACACCGCCGAGACCGTGGCGCTGGTCTGGCCGGACGCGCCGGACGGGGAACAGGGTGACCCCACGGTCGACGAAGTGGTGCAGGCGCTGTCCGCCACCACCCGGGGAACCGCTCCCGATGTCGTCGCATCGCTGCTCGACAGCATGGATGCCGACAGCCGCTATGCGATGCTCAAGCTTGCGCTGGGCGGGATGCGGGTCGGGGTATCGGCGCGGCTGGCGAAGACCGCTTTTGCGCAGGCCTTCGACGTGGGAATCGACGATGTCGAGGAGCTGTGGCACGCGCTCGACCCTCCCTATGCGGCGCTGTTCCGCTGGGCGGAAGAGGGCGGCAGCCGCCCCGATCTGTCGACCACGCCCTTCTTCCGGCCATTCATGCTGTCCCACCCGTTCGAGGGCGACAGTCTCGATCTCGGCGAATATGCAGTCGAGTGGAAATGGGACGGCATCCGCGTGCAGGCGGTCCATCTCGCCGGCGAGACCCGGCTCTACAGCCGCGGCGGCGACGATATCAGCGCCGCCTTCCCCGATATCGTCGAAGCCTTTGACCGCGACGGGGTGATCGACGGCGAGCTGCTGGTCCGCGGCACCGACCAGGGCGGCGAGGCGGCCAGCTTCAACGCCCTGCAGAAACGGCTGGGCCGCAAGACCGTGTCGAAAAAAATGCGGCAGGAATTTCCCGCCTTTGTCCGTATCTACGACCTGCTGATGGACGGCGACGAGGATCTGCGGCTGCTGCCCTGGCACCGGCGGCGCGAGCGGCTCGAGGCCTTTGTGCCGAATCTGAATTCCAACCATTTCGACCTGTCGGCGGTGGTCGAGGTCGACGATTTCGCCGCGCTGGAAACGATGCGCGCCGGCGCCCGCGACGCAGCGATCGAGGGGGTGATGCTGAAGCGCCGGGAAAGCCCCTATCTCGCTGGCCGGGTCACCGGCCACTGGTACAAGTGGAAGCGCGACCCGCTCAACGCCGACTGTGTGATGATGTACGCGCAGCGCGGCAACGGCCGCCGCGCCTCCTTCTATTCCGACTATACGTTCGGCTGCTGGACCGAGGATGGCGAGCTGCTGCCGGTCGGCAAGGCCTATTCCGGTTTCACCGACGAGGAGCTGAAATGGCTCGACCGCTTCGTCCGGCAGAACACGCTGAACCGCTTCGGCCCGGTGCGCGAGGTCGAAAAGTCGCTGGTGCTGGAAGTCGCCTTCGACTCGATCCACGAGAGCAAGCGGCACAAGTCCGGCCTCGCCATGCGCTTTCCGCGCATTCACCGCATCCGCAAGGACAAGCCGGCACCGGAGGCCGACCGGATCGCGACCTTGCGCGGGATGATTTCCTAGTTCTGCTCTCCCTCAAGGGAGGCGGGTCAATCCGCCAGCAGTCCCGCTTCCCGATAGGTCTTGTTCAGCGCCTCATGAAAATGCGCCACGCGGATCTCCTGGTCGCTGAGCCATGCACGGTCGAAGCCGCTCGATCGGGCACCGGCCTGGACGCGGGCGAGCAGGCTGATGTCCTGGTCGATGGTTTCGGTCATGCTCTTCTCGCCGGACAGGATCGCTTCATGGCCAAAGCAGTCGCGTTCCACGCGCCCCTCGCCCGGCTGCTGCTCCCTGCTCGCCGCGTGCATCGTCTGCTTGTGCTCCGACCCCCCGCCCAGCGCCGGATCGGGGTTGAGCTGCAGCGTCCACTTGTCGAGAAAGGATTGCGACGGATCATCGGGGTGCGGGCGCGAGCGCATCATCCACAGGCCTTCCGGCGAGCCGGACAGGATGATGTTCGGGAACAGATTATACTGGAACACGGTGGTCAGCTGCTCGTCCGACAGCGCCGAATAGTCATAACCGTTCCTGCCGCTCTGCTCGCGCTTGGCCCTGGTGATCGCCGCCGGAATCTCCGCGACCCGGCCGACAAATTCGCTGGCATCAATGCCGAGCGCGGTCAGCTGCATCTCCTGATAGTCGGTCGGCTTGTCGGGTACCGGATAGCGGCTGTCGGTGACAAAGCCCGGCACGTGCAGGCCGGTATGGCCGTTTTCAAACAGCTCGTTGGTCGCGTTCGGACAGTCGACGAAGCGTTTGTGCTGCGGATGGATATGGTCGACATGATAGAGTTCGGAAAAATTGTCGATCATCGCCTTCCAGTTGCAGGCAACGCTGACCGTCTGGTCCTCGATCAGATCCATCCTGGCGATCTGGTAGGGGGCGGCCCGTTCGACCATCTTGCCGAGAAAGTCGGTCAGGGGCGCGGCGTCCGGGGCCATGTTGACGAAGACAAAACCCTGCCATGTGTCGAGCCGCACCGGCTTGAGCCGCAGCCGGTCGGCGGGCAGACCCTCGGCAAAACTGTCCGGATCGGGCGCGCCGCGCAGGCTGCCGTCGAGGTTGAAGCACCAGGCATGATAGGGGCAGGTGATCAGCGGCGTGCTGCCGACCCCTTCTTCCAGCAAGCGGGTGCCGCGATGGGTGCAGGCATTGTGATAGGCGTGGAGCGAACCGTCGCCGGCGCGGGCGATGATGATCGAGTCATGACCGATATCGAAGGTGACGGTGCTCCTGGGCTTTGCCAGATCGCTGGCCAGCGCCGCCAGCAGCCAGGACTTGCGCCAGACATGATCGCCCTCGACCCGCGCATGGCGCGGATCATGATAGCGCGTGCCATCGACCGGCACGGAAGCCACTTCTGTGTCCCTGATCATCCTGCCCTCTCCCAACGTTCCGCTTTTCGTCAGGATAGGCCTTTGCCGCTGGTCACGGCAGTAGCAATTTTACCAGCCGTTTCCCGCCCCTGCGGGAACAGCGGCGATGACTAGCGAGCGGAACGCTTGCCGGGCAGCATCCGCCGGAATGTATTGTCCTTGACCACATGATGGTGGAACAGAGCCGCCAGCGCATGCAGGCCGATCAGGAAATAGCCGATCGTGCCGATCGTCTCGTGCACTTCCTCGATCTGTTCCGCCAGCGCCTTGTCAGGGCCGATCAGGGCGGGCAGTTCCAGCCCGAAGAAGGGAATGGTCTTGTCGGCGCTGCTCAGGATCAGCCATCCCAGGATCGGCATGGCCAGCATGAACGCGTAAAGCGCCAGATGCATGGTCTTGGCGAACAGCATCTGCCACGCCGGCGGTTCCGGCTTGATCGGAGGCTTGGTGGTGAAAAGCCGCGACACGATCCGGATGATCACCAGCGCCAGCACCGACAGGCCGAGCATGAAATGCCAGGTCTTCAGGTCGGCCCGCAGGTCGCTGCCCCTCGGGAAGGATTCATGCAGCAGGATGCAGCTGTAGACTGCGACGATCAGCAGAAACATCACCCAATGGAGGAAAATGGAAAGGGGAGGGTAACGCTTCGTAGCGACAGTCTGGATCATGTGCAGTCTACTTTCTTTCATCGTCGCTCGTGTAGCGGGTTTTCCGATATCGTCATGTCTATTTCTCCGGCAGCGGTGACCTGGCATCGCTTGCGGGCAATTGCGGGATCGCGATTCTGGGCTGATCCCCGGTTAGCGTCCCCAGAAATGCAATGAGATTCCCGGTTTCGGTCGTGCTCAGCGTCTGTCCCAATTGTACCTTTGCCATAACATTCACGACTTTCGCCAAATCCTGTTCCGAGCCGGTGTGGAAATAGGGCGCGGTGAGCGTGATATTGCGGAGGGTCGGTACCTTGAAAAAATAATCATCTGATGCCTGACCCGTAATGCTGCCGCGTCCCTTGTCGTCCACGGGCCGATATTTCACATCAGGCGCCTCCATCACGCCAAATTTTGCGAACATCGCACCGCCGAGATTGACTCCTCCATGGCAAGACGCGCAGCCCTTGTCCATAAAGAGTTTGAGGCCTGCCTTTTGCGGCGCGCTGAGCGCTTCCGGATCGCCGCGCAGAAACCGGTCAAACGGCGCGTTCGGCGTGATCAGCGTGGCCTCGAAGGCCGCGATCGCTTTCTTTGCATTGGCCAGCGATATCGGCGCGGGCTCGCCCGGAAATGCTTTCTCGAATGCCGGATGATAGCCCGGCAGCGCGGCGATCTGTTCCGCGACATGCTGTTCGGGGGAGGCCATTTCGACCGGGTTGACCATCGGCCCGCCCGCCTGATCCTCCAGATCCTTGGCCCTGCCATCCCAGAACTGGGCAAAATTGAACACAGCGTTGAAGACGGTCGGCGAATTGCGACCGCCCCTCTGGCCATGGAAGCCAACCGATGTCGGGCTGTTGTCGGCGCCGCCGAGACCGATATTGTGGCAGGCGGCGCAGCTGATCGAATGGGTCGCCGAAAGCCGCGGATCGAGAAACAGCATTTTGCCCAGCTCGACCTTTTCCTTGGTGGCGGTGTTGCCGGGCAGGGCGGGCGCTGTGATCGGGACCGGCTGGAACATCGTGCGGGCCTGCAGGATCAGGGGATCGGTCGTGGCGACCATTTCCGGCTCGCCCGAGGCCTTGGGCTCGGTGGTCGATTGCTCCGACGGGTTGCCGCAGCCGGCGACCAGAAGGCAGAGGCTCGTGGCCAGCAGGACGGAATGGAATTCGCCCGGTGCCATGGTCCTTGAGGGCGCGGGCAAGAGCTTCAGATACGGGGTCCGGTCAGTCATTTTCTGTCTCCTTCTGTGCAACCTGCGGCCCGGCCGGGGCGGTGTGGCAAGATGGAATCATCCAGTCCTGGGACATGCGAGAATAGCGAGCCTGCCGGGCGCTCATCGCGAGGATTTCTAGCACCGATCCGGAATCGGCCACAGTCTGGGAAAATACTTATGGCGGAAGATTATCGGCGGCTTTTGCCCGGATGTTCCGGACAGGGGTGCGACGGCTCAAGCCTGTTCAGTCCGTCGCAACGGCGGGCATCATGCGCTAGAGAAATTCCTGCAGCGTCTTCACGAACAGCTCGAACTGGTCATGGTGCAGCCAGTGGCCGGCCTGCTGGAATTCCTTGACCGACACATTGTCGCCGAAATATTGCATGCGCCCGTCCTTCTCCGGATTGCTCGCCCAGCTGTCCGCGCCATAGAGGAGCTGGGTCGGGCAGGTGATATTGCCCCACAGCTCGTGGATCGCGTCCTGGCTGAGGTCGATCGAACCCCAGTGCTGGACATAGGGATCGAACTTCCAGCTGTAGCTGCCGTCCTCGTTGCGGATCACCGCATGGGTGGTCAGATGCCGGGCCTGCTCGTCGGACAGATGCTGGTTGGCGTCCTGCATCCGCTTCAGCGCATCGTCGAAGGTCGGATAGCGCTTCATCTGCCGGCCGGCGGCCTTGCGCTTTTCCTCGATCGAATCCCGTACCCGCTGCAGCGGGCCGGTCTTGTTGCGCTCGGCCAGCATCTCCGGGCTTGGTCCGAGCCCCTCGATCGCGACCAGCTTGCGCACCGTGTCGGGATAGAGGCCGGTATAGCGCAGCGCGATATTGCCGCCCATGCTGTGCGCGACAATCGTGACCGGGGACAGGTCGAGCTGGTGGATCAGCTGGGCCAGATCGGTGACCATCGCCATGATCGCATAATGGCCGTCGGTGCTCCACTGGCTGTCGCCATGGCCGCGCACGTCGGGCGCGATGATATGCCAGTCCTCGCGCAGCGCCTGCGCCGTCCAGTCCCAGTTGCGGCAATGGTCCTTGCCGCCGTGCAGCAGGATCAGCGGCGGCTTGTCCTCGTTGCCCCAGTCGGCATAATGTAGCCGCAGCCGCTGCGAAAAATAGCTGTGCGAGGCGGGGCCGATCAGGGTCATGGGGATTCCATCGCGAAAGGGAGACTTGCAAATAGTCCTTAAGGGCAACGGCTGGTTTCGACAAGCATCTGTCAAGGGCGAGAGAAGAACCCCGCTGCTGCCCAGGGAGCATGCACAGCGATCCTGGTCGGCGCTTGACAATATATCCATATATCCATATTTACAGATATATGGATTCGACAAAGGCCATAGAGGTGCTCGGTGCGCTCGCTCAGAATACCCGACTGGATGTCTTCAGGCTGCTCGTGCGCCACGAACCGTCGGGTCTGCCGGCAGGAGCAATAGCCCAGCGGCTGGACGTGCCGCAAAACACCATGTCGTCCCATTTGTCGATCTTGTCGCGGGCCGGACTGGTGTCGTCCAGGCGCGACAGTCGCCGGATCATTTACCGCGCCAATCTCGCCATGATGAACGCGCTGATCGCATATCTCCTGGAAAATTGCTGCTCCGGCGACGATTGCGCGCCGCTGGCCAGCCAGCTTGAAAGGCTCTGCTCATGAAACGCATGCATATCCATATCGGCGTCGACAATCTCGCCGCCTCGATCCAATTCTATTCAACGCTGTTCGATGCCCAACCGACGGTGACGAAGGATGACTATGCCAAATGGATGCTCGACGATCCGCGCGTCAATTTTGCCATTTCTTCGGATAATCATGCGACCAGGGGCATCGAGCATCTCGGCATCCAGGCGGAAAGCCCGGACGAGCTGCAGCAGGTTTTTTCCCGTCTGCGCGAGGCCGACGCACCGGTGCTCGAAGAGGGGCAGACCACCTGCTGCTATGCCAGGTCCGAAAAGAACTGGATCGCCGATCCGGACGGGGTCGTCTGGGAAGCCTTCTACACCAGCGGTGAATCGGTGGTCTATGGCGATGCGCCGGAACTGTCGGCGGTCTCGGCCAACGCATCGGACGGCAATTGCTGCGCGCCATCGAACGCCTCCCGGGCATGACCGAACGGGTCTATAAGGCGCTGTTCCTGTGCACCGGCAATTCCGCCCGGTCGATACTGGCGGAAGCGATTCTGGAGAAGGAAGGCGAGGGGCGGTTCAGGGCCTATAGCGCGGGCAGCAATCCGACCGGAAAGGTCCATCCCCATGCGCTCGATCTGCTCAAGACACTGGGTCAGCCCACGGACCATTTGCGCTCCAAGAACTGGGACGAATTTTCCGGCACCGGTGCGCCGCAGCTCGATTTCGTGTTTACCGTTTGCGACAATGCTGCCGGCGAAACCTGTCCGGTCTGGCCGGGCCAGCCGATGACCGCCCACTGGGGCATTCCCGATCCTGCTGCGGTCACCGGCAGCGAGGCAGAAAGGCGCGCTGCCTTTACCGAAGCCTATCGCATGATGTTCAACCGGATCAGCCTGTTTCTGGCCTTGCCGCTGGAAAGCATCGACAAAATGAGCCTGCAAAAGCGGCTCGTCGACATTGGCACGGAAAAGGTCGGGATTTGAAATATGGCAACGCAACCGCTTGAGACCCCGGCCGATGCCGGACTGGGCCTGTTTGAAAAATGGCTGTCCGCCTGGGTCGGTGGCGCAATATTGCTCGGCTTGCTGGTCGGCAATATCGCGCCCGATGCGGTTTCCCTTCTGGCCCGGCTGGAATATGCCTCGGTCAATCTGGTGGTGGCGGTGCTGATCTGGGCGATGATCTATCCGATGATGGTCGGCGTCGATTTTGCCAGCCTCAGACATATCGGCGACAAGCCCAAGGGTCTGGTCATCACCATCGTCGTCAACTGGCTGGTCAAGCCCTTCACCATGGCGGCCCTGGCGGTATTGTTCTTCCAGTATTTATTTGCCGGCCTGATTTCCTCCGGGGATGCACAGCAATATATTGCCGGTCTGATCCTGCTCGGCGCGGCACCCTGCACGGCGATGGTCTTTGTCTGGTCGCAGATGACCCATGGCGATCCGGCCTATACGCTGGTGCAGGTTTCGGTGAATGACATCATCATGATATTTGCCTTCGCGCCGCTGGTCGCGCTGCTGCTCGGGGTCACCGACATCACCGTGCCCTGGGACACCCTGCTGCTTTCGGTGCTGCTCTATGTCGTGATCCCGCTGGTCGCCGGGGCGCTGACTCGCCGCGCCCTGCTGGCGCGGTCGAACGACGGCGAAGCGGCGATCGCTGTCTTCACCGGACGGGTCAAGCCGCTCTCCGTGGTGGGGCTGTTGTGCACGGTCGTGCTGCTCTTTGCCTTTCAGGCAGAGACCATTGTGGCGCAGCCGTTGCTGATCGCCCTGATCGCCATACCGATCATCATCCAGAGCTACGGCATTTTCCTGGTCAGCTATGCGGCCGCCTGGGCCTGGAAAGTACCGCACAATGTCGCGGCGCCTTGTGCGCTGATCGGAACATCCAATTTCTTCGAGCTGGCGGTGGCCGTGGCCATCGGCCTGTTCGGACTGGGCAGCGGCGCGGCGCTGGCGACGGTGGTGGGCGTGCTTGTCGAAGTGCCAGTGATGCTTTCGCTGGTCGCCTTTGCCAACCGCACGCGGGGGAGATTTGCCGCGGCCTAGGATGGGCAGGAAGGTTGGAAACCTGCTCGGAAAAGCGAGTCGGAACAGCCAGCGAGAAGCGCTGAACGAGCCATGGTCGATCAGGGGCGGACAACCAGGTTGCCGAGATGCGATCCGTTGAACAGCATGAACAGCGCCTCGGGAAACCGGTCGATGCCCTCGACCACATGTTCCGGCAGCACCAGCTTGCCGCTGCGCAGCAGTTCGGATATTTCCGCCATCGCTTCGGGATAATGGGCCGCATGGTGGCTGACCACAAAGCCCCGCATCGAGGCGTTGCGCTCGGCCAGCCGCAGATAGAGTTTCGGTCCCCGCACATCCGCGAGATTCTGATATTGCGAAATCGCGCCGCAAATCACCACGCGCGCTTCCGCCTGCGCGAGATTGCCGAGCACATGGTCCAGGATCTCGCCGCCGACATTGTCGAAAAAGACATCCACGCCGTCCGGTGCTGCCAAGGCAAGCGCCGCGCCGACATCCTCATTCTTGTAATCGATCGCCACATCCGCGCCGAGCGTGTCGGTCAGATAGGCGCATTTGTCCGGGCCGCCGGCGATTCCGATGACAAAGGCGCCGCGCTGCTTCGCCAGCTGGACGACGACCGACCCGACGGCCCCGGCTGCACCCGACACCACGACGACGTCATCCTTCTGCACTTCCCCGACCCGTACCAGCCCGACCCAGGCGGTCAGCCCGGTGGTGATGCCCAGCGGCCCGGCAAAGGCACCGGGCGCAATGCCGTCCTCGGGCATGATCCGGGTCGCGGCCTCCTCGGGCAACAGCGCGTGCGTCTGCGCGGACATCAGGCCATAGACCCAGTCGCCCGCCGCCAGCCTGTCGCTGCGGCTTTCGACAATCTGCCCGACCCCCAGCGCCCGGATCGTCGATCCGATATCGCCGGTCCGGTGCATCCCCTCCTCGTTGAGCGTGGTCCGGATCCAGGCATCCATCGAAAGCGTATCGACCCTGGCGACAACATGGCCCGGCGGGATGTCGGCGATAATCTGGTCTTCGATACCAAAGTCATCGATGACCGGCATGCCTTCGGGTCGCTGCTTGATGAAGACCCTGCGGTTCTGGATAGCGATGGTCGGTCTCCTGAGAAAGAGAGAGGAGCCCATGGCTTATGGTTCCCGCTGTTTGCGGCAAGTAGCATTATGAGTAGCGGCCGGGAACGGCCATGCACTTCACGTTCGTCGCCATCATGTCCTGGAACAGGATAGGTCAGGCCGCTTCGGCAGCAGTCCTGGCCCAAAGCCGCGCCCCGAATCGTGATCCGGTTGAGATAGCGCCTGTGCCCCTGATAGTCGTTCAGCGCATCATGCCAGCTCGCCCGGTTGTCCCACATCGCCGTCGTGCCGACCGCGTCACTGGCCTTTGCAATCCGCATCGCGGGCTCCCGGCAAACCGTCTCACTCTGCCGCGAAATTTGTGATAGTGTCGCAGCGAATTTGCTTTTTAGGAGTCCCCATGATGGCTGAAAATGACAACAACATGTCCCTCAACCGCCGCCAGCTGCTCGCCGCCTCTGCCGCCACCGGTGTCGCGCTGACCGCCGGCCCGGCCAGCGCAGCAGCAGCCGGCCAGCCCGACCTGACCGGCAAGGCGGTGCTGATCACCGGCTGTTCTTCCGGCTTCGGCAATCTCGGCGCGATGCTCTATGCCGAACAGGGAGCAAAAGTGTTCGCCACCATGCGCAACCTGCCGCGCGGCGAAGCGACGGCGCTGGCACAGACGGCGGCGGACAGGGATCTGGATATCACCATATTGGACCTCGATGTCCTGTCGGACGAGTCCGTGGCCAAGGCGGTGGCCGAGGCCGAGCGGCTCAATGGCGGCGCGCTCGATGTCGTTGTCAACAATGCCGGCATCGGCACCGGCGCGCCGGTCGAGCTGCAGGACCTGGCGATGATGCAGCGACTGTTCGACACCAATGTCATGGGCTACCAGCGCGTCGCCCGCGCCGCGCTGCCGGCGATGCGGGCGCGGAAATCCGGACTGATCGTCAATGTCTCCTCCCAGCTCGGCCGGGTGATGGTGCCGGGGATGGGACTCTACAGCTCGACCAAGTTCGCGGTCGAATCGATGAGCGAGCAAATGGCCTATGAACTGGTCCCGCACGGCGTCGATGTGACGATCGTGCAGCCCGGCGGCTATCCGACGAAAATCTGGGAAAATGGCAATCGCTACACCGCCGCAATGCTGGAGGAGGCCGACGACGAGCGCAAGGCCGCCTATCAGGCGCTGGTCGACGGCGCGCTGCGCAACGGCGGCGGCTCGACCGATCCGATGGATGTGCCGCGGGCGATTGCCGGGCTGATCGCCATGGCGCCGGGCAAAAGACCGCTGCGCCTGCCGGTCCACCCCGGCCCCAAGCCGCAACAGGCGATCAACCAGGTCAGCGCCCAGACCCAGGTCGCGATGCTCGGCAAGTCGCCCTTCGGCCCCTGGGTCAGGGATGTGAACGAACGCGCCTAGCATCGGCTGGACAGAATGTGCTCCGCACTCGATGCGGAGCTGGGTGAGGTTGCAGAACCGCCTGCCAGTAGCGCGAATAATTACCTTCCGGGTAAGTGCATGAGCTACGACTTGCTGGCATGAAGGTGCAAATCCCACAGCAAGGAGACCGTCATGCCGTCGGAATTTGGTGCGATATTGAGGGACTGGCGCAAGACCCGCCGGTTCAGCCAGCTCGACCTCAGCCTCGAGGCGGAGATGTCGGCGCGCCACCTCAGCTTTCTCGAATCGGGCCGCGCCAATCCCAGCCGGGCCATGGTGCTGCGCCTGTCCGACGCGCTGCAGCTGCCGCGCCCCGCCGCCAACCAGGCCCTGCATGCGGCCGGTTTCGCGCCGGTCTATCCCAGCCTGTCCGACGACGCGCCGGAACTGGCGCCGGTTCACCAGGCGATCGCGACGATGCTGGACCATCATGATCCCTTCCCCGGCTATGCCATCGACCGCCACTGGAATATCGTGAACAGCAATCGGGGCGCGCAGATGATCCTCGCTCTGGCCAGTCCGGACGGGCCGGCCAATCTGATCGACATATTGATCAACAGCGCCGGGCTCGACCTGATCGAGAATTGGGACGAGGTCGCGCTGCTCACCCTGTCGCGCCTGCGCACCGAGCTACTGGAACTGGGCGGCGACGAGGGGCTGTCGGCGCTGGCCGGACGGCTGGCGGGTCACGAACGGGTCCGCAAGGCCGACATGGGCACGATCAACCTCAACCAGGCGGTGATCCCGACCATCTTCCGCGCCGGCGACAATCGCCTGTCGCTGTTTTCGGTGATCGCGCAATTCGGATCGGTGCAGGATACGCGGGCGGGAGAGACAAGGATCGAGCTGATGTTCCCGATGGACGAGGAGACCGGCCGCTTTTTCCAGCGGTAGCGCGGATGTTGCGCATTCATCCCGCTCGTATTAGCAAGCGGACAGACGGAGGAGAGAGATATGCGCTGGATTTCGGGAAGCATGGCAATGGCGCTGGCGGCATGTACGCCCGCGATGCAGGACTCTTCGGCAGCTTCGGCCCCGCCGGACACCGCCAAAACGGACGTGCTCGACAGTATCTCCAATCTGGTCGACGACGAGACTCCCGAGCAGCTGGACTGGCGGCAGAATTTTCCGACCTGGTATGCCCCGGTCACCCCCTACCGGATCATCGGCAGCGGCAAGACCGGCATCTATTATGTCGGCACCGAGGGGCTGGGCATCTATTTCATCCCGACCAGCGCCGGCCATATCCTGATCGACGGCGGCATGCCGGGCGAGGGCCCATATGTTGCCGACGCGATCCGCAAGCTGGGCTTTGACCCGAAGGACATCAGGATCCTGCTGAACAGCCACGCCCATCTCGACCATAGCGGCGGCCTCGCCGAGCTCAAGGCGCTGACCGGCGCGCAGATGATCGCCAGCGAAGGCGACCGGTCCGCGCTCGAAGGCGGCTTCTATCTGGGCTCCGAAGACCAGCCGGCGTTGAACGCGCCGCCGGTTCAGGTCGACCGGACCATCGCCGACGGCGAGACGCTGACCCTAGGTGATGTCACGCTGACCGCCCATATCACGCCGGGCCACAGCCGCGGCTGCACCTCCTGGACGATGCCGGTCGAGCAGGGCGGAAAGACCTATCAGGCGCTGTTCTTCTGTTCCGCCACGGTCGCCGCCAACCGGCTGGTCGGGCCGCCGCAATATGAAGGGATTGTCGACGACTATCGCAAGACCTTTGCCATGACCCGGGACTGGCGACCGGACATCTTCCTGGCCAACCATCCCGAATTTGCCGGCATGCCGGCCAAACGCGAACGCCAGCAGGCTGGCGACCCGCTCGCCTTTGTCGACCGCGAGGGTTTTCCGGCGATGATGGCGAAGCTGGAACAGGCGTTCGAGGCCGCGCTGGAAAAGCAGACGCTGAACCATAACGCGATCATGCGCGACTGAGGGCCAGCAGAACGATAGGATCATCGAACCATTATTGTCATCATTGTCGATCCGGCTACCGCCCGCTCCCATCAGCAAGGCTATGCGTATGTGGCTACGTTCTCCGCACTGTCCGGCAGCGACGCTTCGGACATGTGGCGGAGAGGGAGGCGATTTGGATCCGATCCCCTTCCCGGCCATCGGCGGGACCCCGACCGACAAATTTTGCAATAGACTTGAAGAATAACGAGAAATTTTTCTTGTAGCAAAAAGGGTTAACACTATTGCGTTCTGGATCAACGCAATGGTAACCCGAATCGACGACATTGGACACGCATGACCAGACAGTCGAATGCCGGAGGGGGAACGATTCTTGACACTATCAAATAAATGGCCGACCCGCCTCGGCGGCATTGCCACCGCATTCCTGCTGGCCTTCTCGCCAGTTGCAGTAGAGGCTTCGCGCGTAACGCCCATGATCCTGGAGATCAAACCCACTGGCAGGGAGTCGGTGGCTCGTATCGAACTGACCAACGATGCCGAGCGGGATATTCCCTATGAAGTGCAGATGATGCGCGGGGAAATTTCTCCCGAGGGGCAGTTGTCGCTGACCTCGGCCGACGAGCAATTTATCGTCTTCCCGCCGCAGGCCATAGTCGAGGCGCGCACGCAGCAGGTATTTCGGATCCAATATGTCGGGGACGAGGCGATTGATCGCTCCCAGGTATATTATCTTTCGATCAAGCAAATCCCGGTCGGGTTTGAAGAAGGCCAGAACCAGGTTCAGGTCGTCATCAACTATAACGTGCTGGTCAATGTGGTGCCCGACGGAGTGGAGCCACTGTCGATCGTACGCAGTGCAACTTATGTCGAGCGTCCAAAAGACACCGGCGACGTGGATGCAGACGGCAATGCCGTTGAGGGGCCGATCGAAAAGGGGATTCTGATCGATCTCGGCAATGAGGGGACCCGCTATTTTCTTGCCGGACGGTCCAACTGGTCGATTTCGGGAAAGACCGTTGCCGGAGAAGACTTCCAAAAATCCTATACGGGTGAGGAAATGTCCCGGCTCGTCGGAACCGGAGTAGTTGCACCTGGCAAGAACCGGATATTCTTTGTCCCGACCGAAAGCCCGCTGGTTCCGGATTCCTTGCAGATCACTGTCGAACCCTGATCGATCATGCTAGGGGGAGCAATAGATCTGGGTCTCTACCTGAGTGCTGCCGCTTTTGCGGCTGAAGCCGATACTTCAGCCCAGCCAAGCCCTCCCGTCCAGCCGCCTTTTGCGAACGAATCGTCCGCACCGCCGGCAACCCGGTCGCTGGCATTCAGCGTGCCCTTGGTTTCTGCAGACCGGGTGTTTGGCGACGTCCTGATCAAGGTCGAGGCCCAGCAAGCTGTTTCGGTCGAGGCTGCGGGCCTGAGACGCGAATTGAGCAACATCATTAACGAGCTCGGTCTCGAAGCGCTCGACCGCGCGGCAAACGGTCAGCCGTTTGTCGAGCCAGCGGTTCTGAAGGCGGCCGGATTCGAACTGGAGTTTAACAGCCGCCAGCTGGAATTGTCCGTTGTCCGTATAAATCCCGAATTTCTGAAAGTGCAGCAATTGGGGACCACTCCTTCCGTCAACAACCGGATCGAGCTGAAAACGATAGAGCCCGATCGGTTCAGCACGTATATGAACGTGACCGGAAACTTTGACTATGACACGCGCCCCGGCACCGATACTCCGGATTTCTTTCTGGACGGGGCAACGCGCATCGGTGGCGTGGTTGTCGAATATGATGCCGCGCTGACCGACCAGTTTGGCGGATCCTACGATTTTTTCCGCCGCAGTACGCGCGCGGTTTACGATGATCCAAACTCCTACCGGCGCTATTCGGCTGGTGACTTGCGTCTGAATTCGCTCTCCATTCTCCGCACGCCGCAGCTCGTCGGCTTTGCCGTGGAAAAGAGCCGGACCATCTTCGATCCGTTTTCGTCGGTGACGCGTCTGGCCGGACGTCAGATATTCCTCGACAACAGATCAAGCGTCGATGTTTTGATCAACGGCACCCAGTTCGACAGTTTCCAGCTGGATGCGGGAACCTATGATCTGGCGAGCCTGCCGATTCAGCAGGGATCAAACGATATTCAGCTGGTCGTCCGGGATTCCTTCGGTCGGCAGCAGATTATCGACTATAATTTCTTCTTCGAGAATCTGGAGTTGCCGGCCGGGCAGGAAGAATATTCCTTCGGCATCGGCTTTCTGTCCGACTCGTTCGGATTCGAGCCCAATTATAGCAACGACATCGCTGCCTCAGGCTATTACCGCAAGGCCCTGTCTACCGACCTGATTCTCGGGGGCGCGATTCAGCTGTCCGAAGCTGTGCAGGTTCTGGGAGGCACGATATCGATCGTGCCCCAGATCGTTCCCGGCGTATTCAACCTCGAAGCCGCCGCCAGCCGCTCGCGGGGAGAGTCCGGAATCGCACTGAGAGCCGGATATCGGTATCAGACCAACTCCGTCCCCACGCAAGCCAGCCAGTTTTCGATCGATCTGGACTATGAAAGCGGTGGCTTCAGTACGATCGATAACGTGCTTCCGATCGATTTCGACATTTTGTCGGTCAGCGCGACCTATTCAAAGGCCTTCAGCGAAAAAACCTTTGCGGTCGTTGGCGGCAATTATTTGAGCCGGGGCGGCCCGGCACCCAATGACTACACCGCCTTTGTCGAAGTCAATCATCGCCTTTCGGACAAGTTGCGGCTCACGGTCGGTGCGGAATACGGGAGTTCCTTGAACTTCCGCCGCAACGTCGGTGTCCGTGTCGGCGTTACGATGGCGCTGGGCGGAAACACTCGCGCGAGCGCGGAATATCGCAGCCGGACCGACAGCCTGCGGGCAAACCTGTCCCGCGGAGCCGACAATCAGGTCGGTTCCTTCGGCTATGACGTCGGGATTTCCAAATTCGGAGACGATACCCAGGCGGATCTGCAGCTGGAATATAATGCAAACCGCTTTGCCGCGCGCGCAGACCTGAACAGTTCGGGCAATTCCGTGGGCGGGGTCTTCGACGACCAGCGGGCGAGAGTGCAAATCGGCACCTCGATCGCCTACGCCGGCGGTTCATTCGGGATAGGTCGGCCGATCAGCAATTCCTTCCTTCTGGCCAAACCCCACCCCGCTCTCACGGATCAGGGCGTCATGTCGGCGCGGACGCTTTCTCGGGGCAATTATTACGCCAAGAGCGGAGCCCTGGGTTCTGCGGTCCAGGGCGATCTCTCTCCCTATAACAATCAAAACATCCAGTTTGATGCGGCGAATCCGGTCGATGGCTTCGACGTTGGCGACGGCACGATTCTGGTCAAGCCTCCGTATAAAAGCGGCTATAGCCTGATTGTCGGTTCCGAAAATTACGTGAGCGTTATCGGCAGATTGGCTGACAGCAACGGACCGGTCGCTCTGGTCACCGGCGAAGTTCGCGCACTGAATCCAGACGATGACTTTGAAATGCTGCCATTCTTCACCAATTCGAGTGGCCGATTCGGCATTTTTGGTCTGGCGCCCGGCAAGAAATATGAAGTGGTATTGTCCGACACGCTGCGGAAGTTCATAATCGAAATTCCTGCAGAAGGGGATCCGGTATTCCGTATGGAAACCACAATATTGCCGACCGTGGAATAGGAGATCAAATTGAAGACCTTATATAGATTTGCGATCATCGGCTCAATGCTCGCTGCTCCGGCAGCCGCCCAGGCCGAGGCCGGATGCGAGCCGGCATTCGTCCAGTCCTCACAAACGGTAACCGTGTCCAGCATTGATGTCAGTGCCGGGTCCTCAGCATCGGAGACATTTCAGATCCGCGCTCGGAATGACGGCAGCCCGGGAACCAAATGCCCTGCGACTCTGCGGGTTGCCAAGCTCAGCACCTCGCCGTCACCAAGCACCATTTCCTACGCGCTTCAGTCGGGTGGGCAATTGCTCCAGATATTGTCCAGCGAGAATCAGCCAGGAACGTCCGCCAGCGACCTGAGAATCGCGCAGCTTCCCGCCGGAACCAACGGGCTTAGCTTGCCGTTCCGCCTGACCATTCCCAGCGGATGGGGCCTGGCATCGGGATCGCAGGTCGAGGATCTTATTCTGTTGCTGGTCGACGAGACCGGAACAGTCGTCGATACGATGCTGCTGTCAATCGCGCTTACCATCCAGCCCTCGGTCGAGGTGCGGGTCGTTGGAGTGACGGGGCAGGATACCATTGCCCGCATAAATCTGGGGATACTTGATCCGCAAGCGGTCAATATATCGGACCCTTTCGGTCTCCGAATCTGGAGCACTTCACCCTATACCGTCAGTTTCCGCTCGGAAAATGAAGGCCAGCTTGTCCATGACAGCGTCAAGGCCTCGATCGACTATCAACTGATGATGGACCAGCAACGGGTCAACGTACGCGGCGCGACAGCGGCTTTTGTCCCGCGCGGGACGGATTCACTCGGTGATCTCCATCCCATGGGTGTGCGCGTCGAGCCGTTTCGGGCGCGCGCAGGCAATTATTCGGATCGGGTTGAAGTGACCGTCACCGCCAACTGAGCCTTGCTCAGACGGCGGACAGGGTAAAGGCTACCGCGAGCGGCGTTTCGAGATCCTTGGCGTCAATCTCGACCGGTACATATTCGAACCGTTGTCCGCTCCGGAATGCAACCGCGGAAAGCCCCGTGGAGTCCAGCGACGTAATCTGGGAACCGTAGCGCACGGTTGCGGTCTCGCTGAACGATAGCGGACGATGGCTGGCAAACACCTGATAGCCGGTGCTTGTGTTGCAGAATTCCTGAACAAAGCCCGAGACAAGCCCGCTTTCGTTCAGGATGAAATCCTGTGCGGAAATGTCGCAAACTGCAGGCACGTGCGCGGTAATTTCCGCACTCCCTGATGCGCCGACCGCTGCCATGGCAGGTGTGGACGCTATGCAAAAGCTTGCAATTGCAATCGTTTTGACGGCTGTATGCATCGGATGCCCCTTACTTCAAATCAGATGAAGCATTAGCCGGCAAAGCTTAACAATTGGTCAAGTAGTTCGAATAGAGAGGTTTTTCGCCAGTATCGAAAAAGCCGATTTGGCCGATCGGCGGATTTGCGGGCGGGGTCATTGCGATGCCCGGCCAGGTCGGGAGATGCTCCCTGTCCCGCTTCCATGCCGTTGCTGCGGTTGCACCTCGGGATCGGTGCATTGTTGGACAAAAAAAAGGGGGAAGAGCGTGGCTCTTCCCCCTTTCCTGTTCAATGGTCTCGCTCGAATTAGATCGTGCCGAGCGTGATCGTTACGGTGTCGCTGTAGGTACCGGCAACTGGGCGCTTGTTGTTGACGCTCAGTGCTTCCAGGGTGACCGAGATTTTGGCTTGGTCGTGGAATTCTTTGGTCTGGGCAAACGTCCGCGGGTTCGCCTGAACGCGTGGCTTGTGGCTCGAAGAACCTTCGAATGCACCAGGCGTGGTCGGAGCGAATTCAAGACCGTAGAAAATCTTGTTGGTGAACTGAGCGGTGTCGGTAACCGGCGAAGTGGTCAGCAGGCCTTTGTTCAGCGTTTCCAGAACAATGTCGGTGACATAGTTGCAGCTAACCCAAACGCTCTGCGAGCCGGATGTGGCGACTTCGTTGAGCAACAATGCATCGGAGCCAGGAGCGCGATTGATCGACAGGCTACCCAAATTGATGTTCGAAGGGTTTTCCATGCTGCATTCAGGGGTGACACGCGCGTTGATGTCAAAATCCTTGGTGTCGGTGCTGGCAGCAAATGCTGGAGTGCTCGCCATCGAAACGGCCATTGCGGCCAAAATAATCTTCTTCATAATAAAATCCTTTTCATTCTTGATGTTGTCGTAAGACTAGGCGCAACCCTTTTGTATGGCCGTAGTGGTCTGTTCAGTCATTCGACTGTTCAGCTCACTTCCGGCCATGTTCATTGCTCGTCAGGGGCGCTTAACAGCAGTTGTTAACGCGGCCCTGACGGCATGAATTTATTCGGAAATTAAATTGTACCGAGAGTAATCGTAACCGTGTCGGTATATGCACCGGCGACGGGACGCTTGTTGTTCACGTTGAGTGCTTCCAGACGGACGGACAGCTGTGCGTTGTCGTGGAACTCGGCAACCTGCGGTATGGTCTTTACCAGCGGCTGAACGCGAGGTTTGAAGCTACCGAAGCCCGTGAACGCGCCAGGCGTGCCTGGTACAAGCGTGATACCGTAATGGATGGTATCGGTGAACTGGGCGGTATCGGTAACCGGTGAAGTCGTCTTGAGCGCTCGGTTGAGTGTCGTGATGGAAATATCTGCATCATAGTTGCAGCTCATCCAGACGTTCTGAACATCGGACTGGGCGACTTCGTTGAGCAGCAGCGCATCAGACCCAGGAGCGCGATTAATCGACAGGCTACCCAAATTGATGTTCGACGGATTTTCCATGCTGCATTCCTGAGTGACGCGAGCATTGATGTCGAAATCCTTGGTGTCGGTGCTGGCAGCCATCGCAGGTGATGCGGCCATAGCAGCGGCGGTGGCCAAAGAGGCCATGACAATCTTCTTCATATTATTATCCCCATAATACTAAGTCTGGTCAGAAGGGCGTAATAAATATGCCCTTAAGTAGTCGATCCGCCTTTGGTCAAAAGCGAACCATACGCAGCCCGATCCGAAACGGGTCGTTCTACATGGTGAATAAATAGCTAACGAATATTGGGAGCCGATCAAGGATTAACTTTTGACATCAGTCACATAACGAGACAGGTTGCCTCAATGTAAGCTCTTAGGCCGGTTTGCGGGCATCGGCCCAAACAGAATTTATTTAAGCGATCTGGTTAATTTTTGAGCAATTTCCGTTAACCACCAGTTTTTTCAACCCAATAGCGATTCGCTATTGCTCGTTTTTTGCTATTTTGTACTGCAAAACGGGGTTGAGTCGTGGCTCTGTGCCCACCGGTCGAACCATATCTGCCCAGGTGATTTGTTGCAGATCAGCGAATTTTGACTATAGATCAAGATAGCGACAAGCACAGGTGCAATATGGTGCAATATGATGCGGCTATTTCTTGTTGCTCTCCGCGGATCATGAAATCCGCTGGCTAGTCTTCGGCGATCCATTCGCTTTTCAGCGGCTTGGCCGCCAGCGCCATCAGCCCGGCGGCGATCACGTAGAAGTTCAGGGAGTAGAGCATCGAGTAGCGCAGCCCGTCCTCGCCATAGATCGGGGTGAGGAAGTCGGACAGGGCGCCGAGGAAGAAGATACCACCGCCGATGCCGATCAGATTGTTGATCAGCAGGAACAGCGCCGAGGCGGTGGCGCGGGCATCGGCCGGCACCAGATGCTGGACCGCCGACAGGACAGGCCCGAGCCAGAAATAGGCCAGCGCCTGCGGAATCAGGAACAGGACGAAGGCGAGGGTGGCCGAGCCGCTCATGATCCCGGCGGCGAACAGCGGCACCGCCAGCAGGAAGGCCGCCGCCGGCACCAGGCCATAGGCGGCCTTGTTGGTTTTTCCCAGCCAGTCGCCGATCATCCCGCCGCCAAGCACGCCGGCCACCCCGCCGACCAGCAGGATCGCGCCGAAGAACAAGGAGGTGTCGATCAGGCTCAGGCCAAAGCTGCGCTGCAGCAGGCTCGGCAGCCAGAAGGCTATGCCATAGCCGAGCATCGAACTGGACGCAGCGCCAAAGGCCAGAAACCAGAAGGCGCGCTTGCCGGCCAGCAGCCGTACCGTTCCCATGAAGCTGTAACCTGCCACCGGCTGACCGGCGGGCGCTGGCGCCTTGACCTTGTCGCGCACGAAATATTTGAAAAAGGGTGCGATCAGCAGCCCGGACAGGCCGACCACGAAAAAGGCCAGCCGCCAGTCGACGGTCGCGGCGATATAGCCGCCCGCGATCACGCCGGTCGCCGATCCCAGCGGAATGCCCAGCGAATAGATGGCCAGTGCCCGCGCGCGCCTGTCGCTCGGGAAATGGTCGGCGATCACCGCATAGGAAGGGGCCACGCCGCCGGCCTCGCCGATGCCGACGCCCAGCCGGGTCAGGAAGATCGACCAGAAACCCTGCGCCAGTCCGGTCAGCGCGGTAAAGCCGCTCCACACCGCCAGCGATATCGTGATCACCCAGCTGCGGCTGGTCTTGTCCGCGACCCAGGCGAGCGGCACCGCCAGCGTCGAATAGAGCAGGGCAAAGGCAACGCCGCCGAGCAGCCCCATCTGGGTGTCGCTCAACCCGAGATCGGCCTGGATCGGCCCTGCGAGGATCGCCAGGATCTGGCGGTCGACGAAATTGAAGATATAGACGAGCAGCAGCATGCCGAGCGCGATATTGGGCGAGGTCGTCCGGGCTTGCACTTTCGGGAAGCCGGCCATCTACTGTTCGAGATCCGCGTAGAAGCGGTCGATCGCGGCCAGCGCCTCGGGCTCGTCGAGCATCGGCGTGTGGCCTCGGGACGGGATGTCCACGGCGACAAATGTCCCGGAATGACGGCGTTTCATCTCGGCGACGGTAGCGGCAGAAAGTATGTCTGACAACGCGCCCCGGATGACCAGCGTCGGAAGAGCGGAAAGCTGGTCCCATATCGCCCAGAGATCGGGCGGAACAACGGTCTGTTCGCTGCCGGAAAGCCCTTCGGAAATCGCAGGATCGTAGGCCATGTAAATGCGACCATCGGGCCGTTCCTCGCAGACATGGCGGGCAAAGACCAGCCAGTCCTGCGCTGTATATCCGGGGAAGGAATCGCCATGAACCGAGCGGCTATGGTCCGCCGCCTGCTGCCAGCTGTCGAACGGCGTCAGCCCGCCGACATAGGACTGGATACGGGCGAGACCCGCCGCTTCGACGGCCGGGCCGATATCGTTCAGGATCAGGCTGTCAAATCGTTCGGGCTGCATGGCTGCCATCATCATCGCCATCAGGCCGCCCATCGAGGTGCCTATCAGGCCCATGGTGCCGAGCCCCAGTCCGTCAACCAGCGCGAACATGTCCGCGACATAGACGGCGGGCGTGTAGTTCTGCGGCTCCGGGTCGTAATCTGATCGTCCGCGACCCCGCTGGTCGGGGACGATCAGTTTGTATTTGCCTGCCAGATGCCCGGCCAGCGCCTCGAAATCCGCGCTGTTCCGGGTCAGCCCGTGCATCAGCAGCAGCGGCGGGCCGTCCCCGTCATAGATGCGGGCATGGAGGTCCAGCCGGCCGTCCCCGCTGCGATAGCCGTGGTCGGCATATGTCATCATCTGTGCCTAGCGATCGATCAGAATTTCACCCCGGCGGTGACAAAGACCTGGCGCGGATTGCCGTAAAAGGCGGTCAGCGTGCCTTCGGGGCCGAGCGTCGGAATCGGCTGACCGTTGGCTCCCGGTATGATTGCGCCTGTCGTCGGATCGGCAGCGACAAATGTATAGCCCGACGTCTTGTAGCGCTTGTTGGTCAGGTTCTTGCCATGCAGGCCAATGCTCCAGCGCTTGTCCGGTGCGTTGTAGACCAGATTGGCGTCCCACAGGGCAAAGCCCTTCTGATCGATATAGGGATTGGCAATCTCGAACTGGTTGACCTTGCTGCGATAGGAGACTGTGGTGCCGAAATAGATGTCGCCTTCTCCGACCGGGGTGGAATAGGCAAATGTGCCGCTGGCGGTCCATTCCGGCGTATTCTGCACCGAACGGAATTGGGCAACATCGGTCGGTACGCCGCCGATGTTGGTGACATATTTGTCGTATTTTGCGTCAATATAACCGAGCGATCCGGACAGTGTCAGCCGGTCACCACTGGTCGCGAGGTCCTGGCCAAGCCGCGCATCCGCTTCCAGTTCCAGGCCCTTCAGGGTGGCCTTGCCGGCATTGTTGATCACACCGCAGAAGGAGGGAAGGCCGCCAACAGTGCAGGCAACCGAACCCGGAATCTGCACATCCTTGTAATCGGAATAGAAGCCGGCAATCGCGACATTGAGAGCGCCGTCCAGCAGGCTGCCCTTATAGCCAACTTCATAGCTGTCGACCGATTCCGGCGCAAAGCTGAGGAAGGCTGCGACTTCGGCGTCGCTCGGAATCCCGTTGGCGTTGGTGGTAGGCGCATTCACGCCAACCCCGCGCGGATCGAAACCGCCGCCCTTGAAGCCCTGCGAAAAGCTTGCATAGATATTATGTTCGGGTGTGGGCTTGTAGCTCACCGAAACGCGCGGGGTGAATTTCTTGAACTTGGCGCTGCCCTGGAAATTGGTGCTCGGTCCGCCAAACGGAATGCCCGCGCCGCCGAATGTCGGTGAACCGCCGCCGAGATAATTCTGCCGCAGGATGCTGGCCGTCCGCTCGTCCCACGTATAGCGACCGCCGAGCGACAGGCTCAACTGCTCGGTGAAATCATAGGTGAAATCGGCAAAGACCGCATAGGTCTCGGTGTCGACATCGGCTTCGGTGAAGGCGGTGAGGCCTGCGAAGGTGGTGAACAGCCGGACATCGAACAGGGTGTCTGCCTGGGCATCCAGATAGTAGAAGCCGACCAGGCCGTTGAGCTTGTCGCCTTCATAGAGCAGCTGGAATTCCTGGCTGATCTGCT
>CAXIBD010000021.1:0-41548 GCA_964022135.1 uncultured Sphingomonadales bacterium
CACCCAGGTCGGCTGCGCGAATGTTCGCAGATAGGCGCGGAGGCCACGCTTGCTTATCCCGAAATAGATCGTCGCGACCAGCACGATCAGGGCCAGCGCCGTATCGGTTTCGAGATGCGCGGTGGGTGGTTCGATACCCGGGACCAGCGACGACCAGTTCGCCAACAGCACAAACAGAAAGATCGTCCCAATCAGCGCGCGATAGGGAGCGGGGTCGCCCTGCATCACGTCGCTTATCTGATGATCGATGGCGCTGACCACCAGTTCCACGAAAGCCTGGACCTTGCCCGGGCGAAGCGCGAGATGGCGTTGAAGCAGATAGGCCGACAGAGCGGCGGCGAAGACGATCCCGGAGGTTACAACAACCGGCTGTGTAATCGGAACCGGGCCGATCTGGAAAACCGTTTCCAGGGAGAGCGGGGAAGCGGTCATCTGCTCTCCCCCGCGCCGGTCGCTGGTCGCAACAGTGGGTATGTCTGGACAAGCCGGATCATAGGCCGCGGTGCATCCACCGGATTGCCAGCCAGAATCCCAGAGCAGCGCCCAGCATCAAGGACGGCGCCGAAAAGAAAATTCCGGTCTGGAGCGAACGGTCCGCGAGCCTGCCGATGACCAGTCCTGCCAGGGCAGGCGTAACCGTCATCCAGCCGAGCACGCCGATCTGGCCCAGCCGGCTGCCCAGCGAAGGTTCGGGATCATCCGTTTCCTCGCGCTTCCGCTGCGCAGCATATTGCGCCGCTTCCTCCAGCTTGTCGACGGACGCCCGATCATTCATCCCACAGGCCCTCATCGATCGGCTGCGACCGGTGCCCCGGCACCAGATTGTTCATCAGATAGCGGATGGCCTGTGCATGCAGATGTGTCTGCGCCACGCGGGCATGCCGGTCCGCTTCGGTCTCGGCTGCGCGCGCCGACCTTACATCCTTCTCCAGGTTTTCGAGATTTTCACCCAGCACCGCCTTGCGGCAAGCGATTGCGACCTGATCGCCGCCGGTCACGCCCAATACCCCTCCCTGGAGGGCGCAATATCGGATTGATCCCCTCGTATCGGTCCAGCGCACAACCGAAGGCGGCAGTACCGTGAGCAGATCGGCATGTCCCGGCAATATTCCGAAGCTGCCACTGTCGTCGGTCGCCCGGACGGCATAGGCATCCCGTTCATCCACCAGCACGGTGGTCGGCGTGGTAATGATCAGGTGCAGGGAACCGGTCATGCCGCAGCCTCCTTCTTTTCCGCTTCCGCCAGATTGCCGACCATATAAAGGGACGTTTCGCGCCAATCGTCACATTTCCCGTCCAATATGGTCCGGCATCCGGCGATGGTGTCGTCGAGCTTGACCGATCGCCCTTTCAGCCCGGTGAAGGATTCCGTCACCATGAACGGCTGGGTCAGAAATCGTTGCAATTTTCTGGCCCGCTGCACGATCAGCCGGTCCTCGGAACCCAGTTCTTCGATCCCCAGCAGCGAGATCACATCCTGCAATTCGCGGTACCGTTCGATCGCCTGCCGCACTTCGATGGCGACCTGCGCATGCTCCTCTCCGACCAGCAGCGGATCGAGCAGGATCGATGACGATGCAATCGGGTCGATGGCGGGATACATGCCTTCGGCTGCCATTTCCCGGGAGAGAACGATCATCGAATCGACATGGGTGGCAATGGTCGTAACCGCCGGGTCGGTAAAATCGTCGGCGGGAACATAGACAGCCTGGATCGCCGTTATCGCCGCGTCACCGACCGAAGCGATCCGTTCCTGCAGGGAAGCCACCTCGCTCGCAAGCGTCGGTTGATAGCCTACCCTGGATGGCAGCCGTCCCAGCAATCCCGAAACCTCGGCACCCGCCTGAACAAAACGGAAAATATTGTCCATCAGCAGCAAGACGTTGCGATGCTGTTGGTCGCGGAAATATTCCGACATGGTCAGCGCGGTCATCGGCACGCGCCAGCGCGCACCGGGCGGCTCGTTCATCTGCCCGTATACCAGGACAGTGCGCTCCAGCACTCCCGATGTCTGCATGTCGAGCAGCATTTCGTGGCCTTCTCGGGAACGCTCGCCGACGCCGGCGAAAACCGAAATGCCCTGATAGCCGGATGCCATTGCCTGGATCAGTTCCATGACCAGCACGGTCTTGCCCACCCCGGCCCCGCCGAACATGGCTGCCTTGCCGCCATGGGCGATCGGCATCAGCAGATCGATCGTCTTGATGCCGGTCCGGAACAATTCGGTGGTGCCGGATTGCGATGAGAACGGCGGTGGTGCGCGATGGATTGGCCAGCGAGGCGTAGCATCGGGCAATGCACCCAACTTGTCATTCACCGCGCCGAAAATATTCAGCAGACGGCCCAGCACATTCGGCCCGACCGGAACGGTTATCGGTGCGCCGGTGCGCTGAACGACATCATGCAGCCGCAGCCCGTATGTTTCCTCCAGGGCAATCGCACGGACGACATGCTCGTCGAGATGGGCCTGAACTTCGGCGGTGATCACCGGGCCATCCCGAGCGATGATTTGCAGGGCCTCTTCGATTGCCGGCAAATCATCTGAAAAATGCACATCGACGACAGCACCGTGGATGGATACCAATTTTCCGTCCCGAAAGGATGTCTCATTATCGGGCGGGCCTGCCAGCTGTTCTGTCATCTCTGTCATAGGAATCTTTCCTGACTTTTGCCGAAGAACATATTCGACGGGAGGACGGTTTGTTCCCAGCGGTCATCATGATCGGGCTCGCTATATATTTGACGCTAAATCAGACTTTTCGGCCGGTACATCCGTAACGATACGTAAATCTGTTGGATCGAAAGGCGGTTGGATTCAGGCTTGGCCAACCTGGCTACGGACCATTACGGATGGAAACAGGCATCGCCGCTTGTAGGATTTGATCATCACACAATCAGGCTAACCGAAGGAGCCCCCCGATGTCCGATTCCAAACAGGCCGATCCCGCTCCGGCAGTCCGTCAAACAGCCGATGACGCTGGCCATGACCTGATCGTCAGCCGCAGTATTCCCCTGACCACGCGCTCCGGTTTTGAATTCCATGTGCGGCCGGTCGAGCCTGCCGACAAGGATGCGCTGGCGGATTTTTTTGACCATGTATCACGGGAAGATCTGCGGTTTCGATTTCTTTCCCCGATCCCGGAAGTGGGGGATTCTCTGCTCGAAGATCTGGTCAACGTCGACCATGATCACAAGGAAGACTATATCGCTCTGGATATTGATGACAAAACGATCATCGCCAGCGCCATGATAGGCGCCAATGAAGACAAGTCGGAAGCCGAAGTCGCGATTGTCGTGCGCAGTGATTACAAGCACCGCGGGATGAGCTGGACGTTTCTGGAATATGTAATTGACGAAGCCCGGCGCAGCGGAATCAGGAAGCTGCAGTCGATCGAGAGTCGCTCAAATCACGCCGCGATCACGCTGGAAAAGGAAATGGGTTTCTCGGCCAGAAGCTATCCCGGCGATGCCTCGCTGATGCTGCTGGAATTCGATCTTACGAAGTCTCGTCCCGCACCCTGACCGCGGTGCCATCATCGATCTTTTCACTGGGGTGCAGAATAACCGATGCTCCGGCCCGCAGTCCTTTCAGGATGTGCGCCCGCTCGTCGTTCATCCGTCCGACCTTGACCGGCACCAGAACCGCCTTGCCGTCCTGCATGACAAAGACCGACCACTGACCTTTGTCGCGGAACAGGGCGCTGATCGGCACCTGCAGCACATCCTTGCCTGACCATTCCACGACCCGGACGATCACCCGATAACCGTGACCCAGCGCCTTGTACGCAGACAGCGGGTCGACGAGGTCAATGATAACATTCACCCGCTGCTCTTCCACGCCCAGTGCCGAAATCTTTGTAAAACCATAGGGTTCGATCCGCCGGACCCGGCCTTTCAGCGGCTTGTCGCCTCCCCAGTGATCGATCAGCACCTCGCTCCCGACCTTGATCCTGACCGCGTCGCTGGACAGGAGATCGGTGACAATTTCGATGTCGCTCGGATCGCCGAGTTCCATGATCGTCGATCCCGCTGCGATCTTGGTTTCGCTTTCCTGCGCCACGCGAAGCACCGAGCCGCTTTCTGGCGAGCGAATATCCAGGGCCTCGCCACCGGAATAGCTGTTCGATGGTGCCGTCAGCCGCGCTCTGGCTGCGCGCAATTGAAACTGGGCATTCTCGTGAGCCCCCCTGGCTTCCTCCAGCCGGGCCGCGCTGCTGTCCCGCGCCGCGCGGGCGCCGTCATAGGCGGCCCGGGTCGCGAACCCGCGCTTGTAGAGCGCGGCGGTACGCTCGAAATCCGCCGCCGACAGTCTGCTGTCGGCCTGCGCCTGGGCGATCCTTGCTGCCGCCGACTCCACGCTCGCTTCGAGGGCCCGGATCTGTGCTCGGGTTTCCGCTTCGCTGCGCGGATCGAGGAAATCAGGCTGTGCTGGCATGATCCGCGCGATCACGGTCTGGCCGGCCACCACCGGATCGCCCGGCTCGAGATCGACCCTCTGCAACTCCCCGCTGATCGGGGCCGCGACCATATAGATATCGTGTATCCGGGTCTCTCCTTCGTCGTCGATCGTGACAAGAAGCGGCGCTTTGACCGCCTTGGCAACGTCCACATCGATCGGCGGGGTGCGCACCGCCAAATAGAGCGCGGCGATCACGACCGCAGCGATCAGGCCGAGGATGATCCGGGGCCCCGGTCGGGACAGATGGTGCTTTTTCTCCGTCATTCCCTGGTCTTCAAAACGCTCACCAGATCCAGCCGGTTCAACCGGCTGCTGACAAACAGGGCGGATACCGCAGCGGTGGCCAGCACCAGCAATATGGCGAAGGCAACGGTTGCCACTGACAGGGCAAAGGGCATGATGAACAGATCTCCGCTCATCGACGCTGAGAGATATTTGGACAGATAGTAGCCGAACAGCGCCCCCAATGGCAGGCCGGCGAGGACGATCAAGGCCAGCTCTCCGAGCAGGATATAGGAGACTTCCGAGCGTTGATAGCCAAGCACGCGGAGCGAAACCAGGTCGCGCGCGCGCTCGGCCAGGCTGATGCGGGCATTGTTATACACCACGCCAAAGACAATCAGGGCGGAAAAGGCCGTGTTGAACAAGGTCACAATGCCCATGGTTTCGCCAACCGTCTCGTCGATGCCATTGAGGGCCGCGGCACGCTGCGAAAATCCGGCAATAATCGGCATCGCCTTCAGCTTGCGGTACAGCGCATCGGTTTCGTCCGGATCAACGCTGAGATAGGCACCGGACGCCAGTGGTGCTTCGTACATGATCGAACTAAGCCCTGCGAAATCGACATAGGCCGGATTGCCGACCGGGCTTTTCAGAATGCTTCTGACCGGCAAGGTCAGACGTGGCCGCCGGCCTTCCGTTATGTCGACCTCGACCCGGTCGCCCGGCGTCACGGCGAGCTGCTTGGACAATATGGTCGAGAGCATCAGGCCCTTTACCGGCGGCTGAACCACGCCATCGTCGATGTCGACCAGCCGGTTGAGATCGCTATTGGGTTTCATGCCGGTCAGGCTCTCCGACCGTGATCGATGCCCCGCCGACAAGGTAGCGGCAATATAGCGGACCGGCTCGACGCGCATGACACCGGGAAGCCGCGCCAATTCAAAAAGCGCCCGTTCATCGCGTGCTTCGGCAAAGGAAACGCTTATGTCGGCCCGATTGGCCTGATGGAACAGCAGGTCGGTCATCATCCCGACATTGTCCATCGATCCCGCCGACGCCACATAGAGGCCCAAAGCGGCGGCGACACCGAACGACCCCAGCATCGACCGCAGCGGCCGACGGACCAGCCCGCGCAGGATGATCCGGGTCGGCTCGTCAAGTTTCCTGATTTTTCCGATCAGCCTTGCAATTCCCCCGGAATAATTGGGCGGCACCGGCGGGCGCATCGCTTCCGCCGCTTTCAGCCTGCCGATCCGCCTGACCGTTTGTGCCGCCCCGATCAGAACGACGGTGATCGTGATCAGGCAGGATATCAGGAAGACATCCGATCCTGCGCGATAGGTCAGGAACGGAAACACAAAAAATTCCTGATAGAGACCGGCCAGGCCCCGGCCCATCCACGAGCCGAGAATCAAGCCCAAGGCCAGTCCCGGCAAGGACAGCACCAGCGCGAGCTTGGCATAATGCCACATGATCGCCCTGTTGCGGTAGCCAAAGGCAGTCAGCAACCCGATGATCTCGCGTTCCGATTCCACCAGGCGGGACAGCACCATATTGATCAGGAACGCCGCGACGCCGAGAAATATCGGTGGCAGGATCGCGGTCATTTGGCCAAGCTGGGACAGTTCATTTTCGAGAAAACGGTCGGAGATCTGGTCGCTTCGGGGGGTTGCACCGCGCCCGCCATAGCGTTCCAGCAAATTGTCGACCCGGCGGATGACATCCTGGCTCACGGCACCGCGCTCGAGGCGAATCAGCACTTCATTATAGGCACGGGTCGAGTTCAGGGCAGCAGCGAGATGTTCTTCGCCCATCCAGAGCACCCCGAAGCGGCGGTTGTCGGGGAAGATCTGGCCGGGACCGATGGCGTAGACATATTCCGGGGACAATGCCGTCCCCACCACCCGGAGGCGCTGTTTCTTGCCATAAAGCAACACGTCGATCGTATCGCCCAGGCCAATGCGCGCGGCATCGGCAAATTTCTCGCTCGCCAGCACCTCGTCCGGACGGTCCGTATTGGGCAGCCTGCCGCTGCGCAGGACCAGCGCATTGACGCGCGGCATTCCGGTCCGCGGCAGCGAATGGATGCGGGCGGTAATGGGCTCCGCTATCCCCGGAATATCCAGCGTGGCACTGCTGGTCAGCCGGCCCTCGGCGATGCTGACTCCGTCCAGTGACCGGATATCATCGACCAGGCTTTCCGGAAACCGTCTGGCGGATGCAAATATATCGGCGAACCGATAGCGGTCGTAATAGGCGTCGCGGGTCGCCTCCAGCGACCGGATCATCCCGAAGGACATGACCACCATGCCGATGCCCGCCGCGATCACCAGTGCAATCGCAAAGGCCTGCGAGCGCAGCCTCCAGATATCCCGGAGCAGCTTGCGGTCGAGGGCGCCGAGCCAGGCAGGCAGGGTCACCATTTGAGCTGCGACGGTGCCACGCGGTGGGGATTGGCGCGGTCTTCCACCAGCGCTCCGTCGGCAAAGCGCAGCAGCCGGTCGGCCATATCCGCTATGACAACATTATGCGTGATCAGCAGGGTCGTTGTGCCAAGCTCGCGGTTGACCTGATCCAGTGCATCCAGGACAATCACGCCGGTCTGGCTGTCCAGCGCACCGGTCGGCTCGTCACAGAACATCACCTTGGGCCGCTTGGCTATCGCGCGGGCAATCGCAACCCTTTGCTGCTCGCCGCCGGACAGCTGCGACGGGAAGTGATCGATCCGCTTCTCCAGCCCGACAAGCGCCAGCGCCTCCTCGGGGGTCATCGGATCATCGGCGATCTCGGTGATCAGCGCGACATTTTCCCGCGCCGTGAGCGATGCCACCAGATTGTAGAACTGGAACACAAAGCTGACCGAATTCCGGCGATATTCGGTCAGCTCGGCAGGAGCGAAAGCGGTCAGTTCCTGACCTTCGAAAAATACCTGTCCGTCCGTCGCTGCATCGAGACCGCCAACGATGTTGAGAAAGGTGGATTTGCCCGAACCGCTGGCCCCCAGCAAGACGACCATCGCCGATTTGGGCAGATCGAGATCGATTCCGCGCAAGGCGTGCACTGCGGTCGGCCCTTGGCCATAGACCTTGGTCAGCCCGCGAATGGTATACAGGCTTTCATCTTCGGGAAAGCGAGAGAGGGCCGGTCCGGCCATCAGCTTTCGTGTTTTGCCAGCATTCTAGCGAGCGGCTCCGCATCGTCGGCCCCAAAGTCCTTGGGGATTTCTGCCAGCAGCCGGGCACTGGTTGCAGGACTCAGGTTTTTCCGGAGCAGTCCGAGCGCGCGCGGCGCTGCGACGAGGACAATCCCTTCCCGACTGTCCGAAACCATCTCTTCAATCTTCCTGGCAGCCCCGATGACGAAATCATCCTCTTCCTGCTGCTGGAAATCCGTCGGTTCATGGGTGGCGCGGCGGGGTGACTTGCTCTGGAAGGTCCGCCCCGGCCGGTCAGTGCCCAGTTCCGAAGTCTTGGGCGCCGGATTGCGATATTCTTCGATCAGCTTGAGCTCCGGATCAAAAGCTTCGCCAATATTCTTGAAGACCGACATTCTTGTGCCGTCAACGGCTACGACAAGACTTTCTTTGCGCAACAGCATGCTTCGCTCCTCATCTTGGAGAACGGATTACCGGGATGGTTCGATTTTGATCGACATTGTAGGTTCGCCAGGGTGCCGGAACGATAGGTATTGTTACGGAATACCTGCCGCACCGGTCGGCAGGGCCGAATCGGTCAGTGAGAACTCCGCACAGGAGCGCTGCTCAAAAGTCCAGACGGGACATCAGCGAGACTACTTCGCTGTCGCTGGTCTGGTCAAAATTGCGATAGAAAGAGCCGACGGCCCCGAACGGGCTCGGCGTGTACAGGCAGACAATTTCGTCACATTCATCCTGCAATTCTTGCAGCGTCGAGGGCGGGGCAACCGGAACCGCCAGTATGATCTCGCGCGGCTTGTTCTGGCGTACGCCCTTCAGCGCGGCCTTGACCGTTCCGCCGGTCGCGATGCCGTCATCGACGATGATCACCGTGCGGTCCTCGATATCGATCGGCTGTCGATCACCAAGATAGGCGGATCGTCGCCGGGCGATTTCCCTTAGCTGCCGATGTGTCTCGGCCTCGATATATTCGGGACTGGGCCGGATCTGGCGGACGATCTCTTCGGTGAGCACGATCTGCGGCCTGGCGCCGTCGACCACCGCACCGATGCCATATTCGGGCCAGCCGGGCGCACCGATCTTCTTGACAAACAGCAGATCCATCTGCGCCCCAAGAGCCTTGGCGACCTCATAGGCAACCGGCACGCCACCGCGCGGCAGGGCGAGGATCAGCGGATTTTCAAAATCTCGCTCGCTCAGTTTCCGGGCGAGCTTCCTGCCGGCATCCTGCCTGTTTTCAAAAGCAATGGCCCGTCCGTCCACCTGCCCGCTCCTCATCGCCTGTCGTGGTGCGCACTGAACCACGCGCTGGCGTGCACAATCACCTCTTCCAGCGTGCCCGGCTCCTCGAACAGATGTCCGGCACCATTGATGATGGTCAGTCGCTTCTGACATTGCAGCAGGTCATAGGCCTGCTTGTTGAGATCGATCACCGGACCATCGAGACTGCCGACGATCAGCAGGGTGGGCGCGCGCACCTTTCCCAGCCAGCCGCCTGCCAGGTCTGGCCTGCCGCCGCGCGAGACGATGGCAGCGATATCCGGATCGTCCCGCGCGGCCGCGACCAGCGCCGCGCCGGCGCCCGTGCTGGCTCCGAAATAGCAGATCGGAATCTCGGAATAGGCAGGCTGCTCCCGGATCCAGCGCGCGGCCATCGACAGGCGCCCGGCGAGCAGCTCGATGTTGAACACATTCGCCCGGTCCCGCTCTTCCTCTGGCGTCAGCAGGTCGAGAAGCAGTGTCGCAAAACCGTCTTCGCGCAGCGCCGCTGCAACGTGGTTGTTCCGCGGGCTCAGCCGGCCGCTGCCGCTGCCATGGGCGAAAATGACCATCGCGGCCGCATTTGCCGGCACCGTCAGGATCGCCTTCAATCCGGCCGGCGGTATCTCGACTTCTGTTGCACGGACGGCTTCAGAAATGTGCTCGGCCATTGCTATTTCCTCACAGACCAAAGGGATAGGTTTCTGGCGCACCATGCGGCTTTTCATGTCCCAGCGGGGTCACCGCCTTGGTCGTTTCAAACCAGACATAGGCGTCAAACTGGTCGGCCAGTATCGCCTCGAAATAATGGCTGAGCAGCTCCGTTTCCGGGCGGTACACCACGCCAATCGCCCGTTCCAGCAGGGGCTCTCGCAATATATCGGCGAAATCCCGGCGATCACTGCCTCGCCAGTCGGTCAGGGAACGGGCATAGCCGGTCAGGCGGAACGCATATTCATAACTGTCCGGGCGAGCCGGTCGAACGGTCTTGATCTGCATGTCCGCGCCCCAGTCGCTTGCCGCCGCCACCGTGCCATTGTCGGTACCGAAGCCGATGCTGACCGCGTCGTCGCCATAGGCAATGCGGCACAACTGGCCGATATTGAATTCGCCGCGCCATCCCATCGCCGTTGCCGAGGCGTCGCCGATATGCGAATTGTGCGCCCAGACAATCGCCTTGGTCCCGACGCCGCGGTGCGCGATCAGCGCCTGCAGCGTGTCGAACATGTGGCGGTCGCGCAGATTCCAGGAAGCAGCCCCGCCTTCGTAAATCGAGCGATAGTAGCGCTCCGCCGCTGCAACGATCTTTGCATTTTGCGCCGCATCAAACCATTTTTCGCCGTCTTCGTTCAAATAGTCGAGACGGTTTTCGAACAGGCGGCGAAGCTGGTCCAACACCGCTTTCTCGCAATCGCCAAGCCCTCCCTGGACCACCGCCTTGCCATAGGCCGCCGGATGATCCTGCCATGGTGTCAGGCAGCCATAGCGCCAGCGCGCCTTGGTGGCTTCGTCCGGATCAACCTCATCCAGATATTCCAGCACCGAGGCGATGGATTCGTTCAGGCTGTAGACGTCCAGCCCGTGAAAGCTGACCTGACGATCATCTGATTTATGTTCGTTGTGATCCCTGAGCCAGTCGGCGAAGGCGAGCACGTCGTGATTGCGCCACATCCATGTTGGGAAGCGGACAAAGCTGTCGCCGCGTCGCGGGCGCGGATGGTGATGACGGACATAGCCATCAATGCGGGCCGCGTCGGGCCAGTCAGCCTCGACCGCCACAACCGTAAAGCCATGTTCTTCGATCAGCTGCCGTGTGATGGCCGCCCGCGCACGGTAAAATTCCGCTGTGCCGTGCGTGGCTTCACCAAGAAGCACAACCTGCGCGTCGCCAAAGCGATCGAAAGACTTTCCGAAATCCGTCTGGCTTTCCGGCGGCGGCAGCAGTTCGGCGTGATCCCGCAAAGCATCAACCAGCTCTTTGGATGGGGAACGCGGCTTCCTGGCCCAGTGGATCGGCTTGTTCATCGGATTTCAATACCAGAGCTTGCGGATATCTTCGGGCAGGGTGGCCTTTATGTCATCCATCTCGCCCTCCGAAATATGGTCGGCAATGACGTTGAGCGCCCCGCTGACCGTCGTTACCGGATCATATTTCGGACTGTCGCCGAAGGCCGCCATCACGGCCTCCACAAACTGGCCCTTGTGCCGAATGTCGGCGGAATATTTGGCTGGCTGATATCCTTCATAAAACACACCGCGGATCAGTGTCGGCAACTGCGCCGCGAAATGCGCGTTCTCATTGACGTGCAGGCGGTCCCGGAGCGTGTGAAGCGTCGAGCGCAAAAGCTTGAAGGCACGATGCTTGTCCTGCCAGTCAAGTTCATACATGATATCGTTGAGCCAGCTATTGGCGTCCTGAATGGCCTTGTCGAATATGGGTAATCCCAAACCGGTCATCTTCCGCATCCCTTGCGTCAGTTCAAAAGCAACATTGTCGCTGCGGACCGTCAAATGATGCGTGGGACCGACAAGCGCCAACGAATTTGCGTGGTGATTCTGTTACCGTATATCGCGGCTGGCCGCAGTCGTGGATTATACGTAGTGCCGTTCCAAAGCGCGAACTATGGCGAATATCAGGGTGTTTACGTATGCCCCCCCGGCATGGAAGCGGGTAACCCGAGAACCAACAGCTTGATATGGAAGAATATTGTGCCTTTCCGGGGAACCATGGATGGATGTAGCTCCTGCACCGCCCGATGAGATGCAAACGGGACTCACCGACGGGCAGGTCCGGGAGCGCCAATCGCGCTACGGTCCAAACGAAATACCCCATCGCGACAAGCGTTCGCTTCCCAGAATAATCGGCGAGGTCCTTCGGGAACCCATGCTTGCCCTCTTGCTGGCGGCAGGCTTCATATATCTGCTGCTTGGCGACCGCCTTGAAGCCATACTCCTGCTGCTCTTTGCGACATTTTCGGTCGCGATTTCGGTCATTCAGGAAACCCGCAGCGAACGGGTCCTGGCCGCCTTGCGGGATTTGTCGAGCCCCCGCGCGCTTGTCGTCCGCAACGGCAAAAGAGTCCGTATTCCCGGGCGCGACGTGGTTGTTGGTGACATTCTCATCCTGGAACAGGGCGACCGGGTCGCAGCCGATGCCAAACTGATCTCGGCCACGGAACTCGATATCGACGAGTCGCTGCTGACCGGAGAATCGCTTGCAGTGAGCAAGGAGGCAGATGCGCGGGTTTTCTCGGGGACGCTGGTGGTTCGCGGGTCCGGTGTCGGCAGCGTCGTCGCGATTGCCGGACAGACCGAGATCGGCCAGATCGGCGGTCATCTCGCAAATATCCGGCCGGACGCACCGCGCTTGCGAAGGGAAACCGGACTGATCGTCAAGCTGGCGGGCATCGGCGGAATCCTGATCGCTGCTTCGGTAACACTGGCTTATGGTTTTTTCCGCGGTGGCTGGCTGGACGCGGTTCTGGCCGGCATCGCCATCGGGATGGCTATGCTGCCCGAGGAATTCCCGGTTGTACTGGTCACGTTCATGGCGATGGGCGCGTGGCGCATATCCAAGGCCAATGTGCTGACCCGGCGGGCTGCGGCAATAGAAACCCTTGGATCCGTAACCGTCTTGTGCACGGACAAGACGGGTACCCTGACCGAAAACCATATGGCAGTGGCCGCGTTGTGGCTGCCAGAGGGGAGACATCTGACAATTGAACGAAACCGGGGCTTGCCGTCCGCGTTTCAACCGCTGCTCAGAGCAGGCCGGCAGGCAAGCGAGGTCGACCCTGCGGACCCGATGGATATCGCGATCCACACCGCGGCGACCGATCTGCTCCCGGTTGCGGACGATCCCGCCGAACGGCATTGGCGACTGGAACGGCATTTTGGCATCCGCCCGGATTTGCTGGCGACGACGAATATGTGGCACGACGGGGAACCCGGAGCGGAGCGACTCCTCGCAGCAAAAGGCGCGCCGGAAGCCATTGCGCGGCTATGCCGCCTGTCGGCTGAAGAGCAGGGCCAGATGCTGCAGGCCGTCGAGGAGATGGCGGCAAGGGGCATGCGCGTTCTCGGCGTGGCAACCGTCCGTGCTGGGGCGGTGGACGATTATACCGACCTGCTGGACTATGACTTCGCCCTTGCCGGGCTGATCGGCCTTGCCGATCCTCTGCGCGCCAGCGTGCCCGACGCCATCCGCCAATGCCGCAATGCCGGTGTCCGGGTTGTTATGATCACCGGAGACTATGCCGCCACCGCCCGGTCGATCGCGACTGATGCCGGAATCGAGAGCGACAATCTGATAACCGGACAGGATCTTGCCGGACTGGACGATAGCGAACTGGGCAAGAGACTCCGGGTGACCAACATTTTTGCCCGCATCATGCCGGACCAGAAGCTGCGCCTGGTGCGGGCGTTGAAGAGCGACGGCGAGGTGGTGGCGATGACCGGGGACGGGGTGAATGACGCTCCCTCGCTCAAGGCCGCCCATGTTGGCATTGCCATGGGGATGCGGGGAACGGATGTCGCGCGGGAAGCGGCCTCGCTGGTGCTCCTCGATGATGAATTCAGCGCGATCGTCAGCGCGATCCGACTCGGGCGCCGCATTTATGGCAATATCCGCAAGGCTATGGAGTTTATTTTTGCGGCCCACGTACCGATTGCCGGGCTCGCGCTCCTGCCACTGCTGTTCGGATTGCCGATGCTCCTTGGACCCATTCATATCGCCTTGCTCGAGATGGTCATCGATCCGGCTTGCGCGCTGGTTTTTGAAGCCGAGGAAGAAGACGAGGGAATCATGCACCGGCCGCCGCGCGATCCCGAGGCAAGGCTGTTTTCCCTTCCGATGGTCCTGTGGAGCATATTCCAGGGCATGCTGGCCATGGGCGCGCTGACCCTGGGGATCGTCATTGCCGTTCAGCAACAGCTGCCGGTACCGGAGCTTCGGGCGCTGGCCTTTTCGGCGCTGATCACCAGTCTTCTGGCTCTGATTCTCGCCAATCTCAGCAGCAGCGCCTCGCTTCGGTCGCTGTTCGATTATCGGAACAAGGCGCTGGTGATAATATTCGGTGGCGTGATTATCGTGATGATGATCGTCTACCTGTTCGAACCGGCCCGTTCCGTCCTGGGTTTTGCCAAGCTCTCGATCCTCCAGATCGGCGTTGTCCTCGGCTATGGCTTGATATTGCTCTTCGTGCTGCAAGTGCTGAAGCCTTGGGTCAATCGCATGCTGCGGAAGACCGGCTCATCGGACAGGCACTGACCCTCCTTTCGGATGATGCCGGGATGGCGGCCCTGATCGTGCAATGGCTGCTATTTGGTGCCTGTGCCCTGCTGATACTGGCTGCCGGACCAAAGCTCACCCGGAACGCCGAAATCATCGCAGCAAAAAAGGGTCTGTCGGACGACTGGATTGGCCTGATCCTGCTGGCTTCGATCACTTCGCTTCCCGAGCTTGCCGCCGGCATATCCTCGGTCAGCATCGCACATGCTCCCCAAATCGCCGTCGGAGCGATATTTGGCAGCTGTGTTTTCAATCTGGTCATGCTGGTGGTTCTTGATTTTGCGGTGCGCGGGGAATCGGTTTATCGCCGGGCGCGTCAGGCCCATATTTTGTCTGCTGGATTCGGCATCATGCTAATCGGTTTTGCCGGTCTGACAATCATGGTCGGCGGCCTCGGCATTAGTCCTACGATCTTCCATTTCAGCGCGGCCTCCGTGGCGATCGTGCTGCTCTATGTCATCGCGACCCGCGCCATCTACAGTTACGAGGCGAATGCTCAGGACAGTGCAGCGCAGAAGGTGGCAAGAGAACCGTCCGCGACCTCCCTTCCCAGGGCACAAACGTGGGTGCTGGTGGCGGCAGTCGCGATTTTGGCCGGCGGATCGATGCTGCCTGTGGTTGGCGCCACTATCGCGGACCAGATGGGCATGGGCAGAGGCTTTGTCGGCACCATATTTGTGGCGGCCGCCACTTCCCTGCCGGAGCTCGCGGTGTCAATGGCGGCGCTGCGGCAGGGATCGGTAAATATGGCAATCGCCAACCTGCTGGGCAGCAATCTGTTCAACATATTGATACTCGCCGTCGAAGACGGGCTGTATCTTGACGGCCCGCTGCTGGACTCGGCTGCGCCGATCCACGGAGCGACGGCGATGGCGGCTATGGTGATGAGCGGTGTCGTCATCATCGGATTGTTGTATCGTCCGCAAACAAGGTTGTTTCGCGCCGTCGGATGGATAAGCATCACCCTGTTCACCGTCTACCTGGTGAACGTCTATGTCATTTACATCAGTTCGATTTAGATCGGACGACCCGGTAACCGGGCACCAGAACAGCCGCCCCGTTCAGTTGGCCGCTACGTTGTCTTTCCAGCACCGCATTGACCTCCTCCAGGGGGAACCGCTCCACCGTCGGCCTGATACCGGAACTGTCGGCGGCAGCCAGAAACTCGGTGCCATCCGCCCGGGTCAGATTGGCGACGGACATTATCGCCCGTTCCCCCCAAAGGTCGGCGTAGGGGAAGGCCGGGATGTCGCTCATGTGGATGCCCGCACAGATCACCCGTCCGCCTTTGCGGACCGCGCGCAGCGCCGCCGGAACGAGCGGCCCGACCGGCGCAAAAATGATCGCGGCATCGAGCGCGACGGGCGCAGGCTCATCCGAACCGCCAGCCCATGTACAGCCGAGCTCCCGCGCAAAGGCCTGGCCGGTCAGATCACCCGGTTTGGTAAAGGCATAGATCTCCCGTCCCTGCCATTTTGCTATTTGCGCAAGAATATGGGCGGCGGCACCGAAGCCATAGAATCCCAGCGTCCTCGCCAGGCCGGTCATCCTCAGCGAACGCCAGCCGATCAGGCCTGCACACAGCAATGGCGCGGCTTCCACATGGGAAAAACGCTGCGGAATCGCAAAGCAATATTGGGCGCTCGCCACGACATGGCTGGCATATCCGCCATCCCTGGTGCAGCCGGTAAATTCAGGATCGTCGCAGAGATTCTCCCGGCTGGCCAGGCAATAAGGGCAATGACCGCAACTGGACCCCAGCCAGGGCACCCCGACCCTGTCACCGACAGTGAAGCCCGACACACCATCCCCCATCTCGACGATCCGGCCGACGATCTCGTGCCCCGGCACAACGGGATAGCGGGCATCCGCTATCTCGCCGTCAGCGATATGAAGATCGGTCCGGCACACGCCGCAGGCGAGTATCTTGATGAGTATCTCGTTGACGCCCGGCACAGGCATGTCGCGTTCGACCGCGCGCAACGGCTGCCCAGGGCCATCCAGCTGCATCGCACGATATTTTTCCCGCCTGACCTGCATCTTGCGATCATGATGCTTCCAATCATTCCATTCGAAAATCCGTAATGCTCCGTACCGCCTGTCTGCCGGTGTTTGCGACCGCGGCGCTCCGAAACATTACGTAACGACATTGGCGAGTGGTTGATGCCAGATGTGCGAGGCTTGATCACTATCAATGCTGAGTTATCTATCAAATCGGGGGATGTCCGGGGCAAGCTTTGGAAAACCATATGACCGAGAAAAATTATATACGCTGGCTGGATACCGTGACGCTTGACGACATTCCCCTTGTCGGCGGCAAGAATGCCTCGCTGGGCGAATTGGCGGGTTCGCTGTCCGCCGATATCAAGGTTCCGGAGGGCTTCGCGGTTACCGCAGAAGCTTATCGCGATCTGCTGGAGAGCAACGCACTCTGGGCGGGGATGGACCAGATTCTGACAAACACGGACTGGTCGGATATGGACACCGCTGCCAGGATGTCCGAGCGGCTTCGCGAAATGGTGGCGACGGCAGAACTGCCCCCCAGGCTGGATACGGAAATCCGGCAGGCCTACAGCCAATTGAGTCGGGACCATGGCCGGAATGTCGCGGTGGCGGTGCGCAGCAGTGCGACGGCGGAAGATCTGCCCGACGCCTCGTTTGCCGGCCAGCACGAGACGTTCCTCAACATACGCGGCGCCGACGCTTTGGTTGACGCGATACGCCGCTGCTTTGCCTCGCTGTTCACGCAGCGCGCGATTTCCTACCGGATCAACAAGGGCTTTGCCCACAAGGACGTGGCGCTGTCGGTCGGGGTCCAGCGGATGATCCGCGCGGACCGGGCATCCTCCGGGGTCATCTTTACGCTGGATACGGAAAGCGGGAATCGCGACATCGTGATGGTCACCGGGGTCTGGGGTCTGGGCGAGGCGATCGTGCAGGGCATCGCGGATCCGGACGAATTTCTGGTACACAAGCCGACTCTGAAACTGGGCTACGAACATGTTTTGCGGCACCATATTGGCGGCAAGGCGGTCAAACTGGTTTATGCTGCGGCGGGCGCGGACGAGCCGACCCTCTGGCGAAAGGTGCGCCGGTCTGACCAGGAGCAGGCCTGTCTTTCCGACCGGGAAATCATCTGGCTCGCCAAACAGGCACTGGAGATTGAAACACATTATAGTGAACGCAATGGTCGGCCGACACCAATGGATATCGAATGGGCAAAGGACGGCCCCGAAGGGGCACTATATATCGTGCAAGCCCGGCCAGAAACCATTCACCGCTCTGCCGACGGCGATCTTCTGACGCAATATCAGCTGGACGGCACCGGCGAGGTGATTCTCGAGGGACAGGCAGTGGGCGATCGCATCGGCAATGGTCCGGTCCGCCTGGTGAAGGATAGCAGCGAACTGGAAACTGTGGGATCGGGAGATATCCTTGTGGCAACGGCCACCACGCCCGACTGGGAGCCGGCGATGAAACGCTCGTCGGCCATCATCACCGAGCATGGCGGGCGCACGTGCCATGCCGCGATTGTCGCGCGCGAACTGGGCATCCCCGTGATCGTTGGAGCGGCAGGTGCAATGCAGCGACTCACGACAGGGGAGGAAGTCACGGTTGACTGTTCGCAAGGCATGACCGGCAGGGTGATGAGCGGAATCATCCCCTATTCCGTGCACACTGTTGATATTGGCGAACTGGAACAAGCGGAGACCGACCTGATGGTCAATATCGCCAATCCCAACGCGGCATTCCGTGTCGCAGCCTTGCCGGTTGCCGGGGTCGGACTGGCGCGCTCCGAATTCATCATCGCCAATGAAATCAAGGTACATCCGATGGCCTTGCTCGCTCCGGACCAGGTAGGCGACCGCCGGACGCGCAAGCAAATCGCGAGGCTGACATCGGGCTATGAAAACGGGGCAGACTATTTTGTCACGCGCCTGTCCGAAGGGATCGCCACCATTGCCGCCGCCTTCTATCCTCGTCCCGTCATCGTCAGGACATCGGATTTCAAGTCGAACGAATATGCCTCGCTGCTCGGCGGTGATGATTTCGAGGTGGCCGAGAATAACCCGATGATCGGATTCCGCGGCGCTTCCCGCTACATCCACCCTGCCTATCGGGACGCATTTGCCCTCGAATGCCGGGCCTTGCAGCGGGTCCGCGATGACATGGGATTATCGAATGTCATTGTCATGATTCCCTTCTGCCGGAGGATCGAGGAAGCAAGGCGGGTATTGGACGTGATGGCGCGAAACGGCCTGGACCGGGGCCGGAACGGTCTGGAAATATACATCATGTGCGAAATTCCCAGCAATGTCCTATTGATCGATGAATTCGCCAGGCTGTTTGACGGATTCTCGATCGGGTCCAATGATCTGACCCAGCTGGTCCTGGGCGTAGACCGGGATTCCGAAATACTTGCATCCGATTTTGAAGAGGAAGACCCCGCTGTCCTGGCCATGATCGAGCAAGCCATTGCGGGCGCGCACCGTCATGGGTTGAAGTGCGGTATTTGCGGACAGGCGCCTTCCGATCGTCCCGGTTTCGCGAACTGGCTGGTTGCCAGACAGATCGACAGCATCAGTCTCAGTCCGGACAGCGTGCTCGGCGTGATGCAGCAACTGGCCACCAGTCACCAATCTCCGGACGAATCATCATATGTGAATCAACGCACCGCGAAGATTGGTGCCTGAATGAGCGATATGGCAGGAAAACCGACATCAGGAACCGCTTGCTCTGAACAGATGATGCTTTTCGATTCGTGGGCCGAAGGCTCGTCCCGCCTCTTTCCATGGCCGAGTGAAGGTCATGATTGGACCGACCGTGATGTCGCAGCCGGTCGCACGATTTTTCGGCAGGGCGGCAAGCCGGAATGCCTGTTCGAGATCGTCAGCGGGACGCTGAGACTGTCCCAGGTCACCGAAGACGGGCGGCAAATCATTCTCGGCTTTCCATCGACCGGAGACCTTGTCGGCCTGACGGGAGGCAAGGAATATCGCTATGCAGCCGAAACCCTGACGCCGACCCGACTTCGCCTGATCCGCTGGACAGCATTTTACCGGCAATTGTTGCAGGAGCGCTCTGCCCGGGAAAAGCTTTTGCGCTGGCTCGATAGCCAGGAAGAAATGACACATGAGCATATTGCCATGCTCGGTTTGCAAAGCCCTTTGTCGAAACTGGCGACATTTTTGCTCAGACAGGTTTCCCGGCAAAGGCGAGGCGCCGGACTGGAAAATGTCATCATCGATTTGCCGATGACCCAAAGGGATATCGCTACCTATCTGGAAATTGCGCCAGAAACCTGCAGCCGCGCGATGAAGAAATTGCGGGAAGACGGAATTATTGCCGCCAGGGATCGTTTCGCCAACCGGCAGCTACTCGAAATCCTGGATTGGAAGCGACTGAATGATTTTACAAACACGCCAAGCCCTTGAAGCCAGTGACAATCTGACAAACGTCGGATTTACCGAGAAAAATATGCCCCAGTTGATCATGATCAATTCGGTGTGAAAGCCGACTCGATATAGGAAAAACGGGGGGTCGTGATAGATCTAGAAGGACCCGAAAAATGCAAACGAAGTCGCCGGCCGTTCAGCCACCTTTCACAAGACCCGGACCGACACTCAAGCGAAACAAAGCTTATTCCCACTCCGGCTGCAAGGACAGCAAGGCTGATGCCGCAACCTTCCGCAGCACCGTTGCGTGCCTGGATAACTCCCGTAATGCATCCTATGTGTTCCGTCATGCCGTGGCTGTAGCCAGCGGTCTGGATATTCCGGTGAAACCTGCTCACGTCTTGCAGGGTTGGGCTGCGGAAATCAGTCCCAGCGATCCAATCGAATGGCAAATCAAGATACGCGAGGCACGGGATTATCTGTCCAGAATCGTGCAACCGGAAAACCGCTCTTTTGTTCTGCAGGAACAGCTCTTGCTCAACGGCGTCGCCGGTGAAGAGATTTCTCGCTGGACGGGCGAAAATGCCGACAATCTGATTGCGATGACAACGCGGTGCGGCCTGGAAAATAACGGAACCGGGCATGCAGGCAATGACCATGCGCTGGGCAGAACAGCCCAGATGGTACTCGACCGCACCGACGCTTCGCTCCTGCTGATTCCACCCGACGGCGACGAGGACAAGGACGTCGTTTATCGGCGCATTATGGTTCCGCTCGACGGATCGTGGCGAGCAGAGAGCGTGCTGCCGTTTGCGATGCGCATTGCGCGCAAGCATGGAGCGGAACTGCTTCTTGCGCATGTCATACCCACGCCGGAAGTCGTCGCTACCGGGTTGGATGACGCGGAAGCGAATGATTTCGTCATGAAGCTCAATCAATTCAATGAAAAAAGCGCAAGAGCCTATCTTGATCGCCTGCAGTCCCGTCTGGCCAGCGGCGGTATTGCCGTGCGATCGATCCTGGAGAAGGAAGGTGACGTCCGGGAGCGCTTGCTCGGCCTTGCCGAACGTCATGCGGCGGACCTGATCGTCATGTCGGCAAGAGGAAAAGGCACGATTCACAATATGTCCTGCGGCAATGTCGCCAGGCATATTGCAGGCCATACGAAATTGCCGTTGCTGCTCATTCGCCAGCAAAAGTCGCGGACGGAAGATCATTCAACCATGCCGGAACAACGTTATGGTCCGCGACTGTTCTGGGAGTCGGCGCATTAAGCTGTGACCGACGTTTCTGCGCGTAACACCCAAACCGAGGCAGGTATCAAAGACCCGGACAGCGTCGGTCCGGATGGCAGGGATTCACATCCGGGCAGGCGGGATGAGGCCAGTATTCTGGAAAGGGCTGCGGCCGATCTCCACCATCATCACCAGCTGTCGGATATCGCTCCTGCTCCCGTTCCCGCCTGGCGCCATATTGACGAAGCCGAGGATTGGCTGAGTCTCGCACGGAAATCCTGCACGCATGCTCCGGCAGATGCGGCGAAGGCCGCCGAATGGTTGCTGGACAATGACTATCAGGTTTACCGGGCTATCCGGCAGATCAAGGAAGACATGCCGCACAGCTTTTATGAAAAGCTGCCGGCACTGGAAGGGGAACCGAAAACCAGGTTCCCGCGTGTCTTTGCGCTTGCGCATACATTGCTGAAAGTCACGCATCTGCAGATAACCCTGCCTGCCGCGATCCAGTTTATCTGCGCCTACCAGCGTGGCAGCCCGCTCACCATCGCGGAACTATGGGCTTTCCCGACGATGTTGCGGATCGCCTGTCTCGAAATTCTGGTTTCATCCCTTGGTGCCATTTTGCATGACCAGATCAAGCAGCCCTTCGCCCCCACGACCGAGGCCAAGGCAGCCCGCTCGCTCGACAATACCGAACGCGTGGCCCGGTCCATAGCGAATCTATCGCTAATCGCTGCCATTTCGTGGGAAGATTTCTTCGACCAGACCAGCCAGGTCGAACATATTCTGGGGAAAGATCCTTCCCAATTTTATACCCAGATGGATTTCGAGACGCGGGATCGATATCGCCGGGCGATTGAAATACTCTCGTCCTGTTCCGGCATGACCGAAGTGGAGCTTGCGGCAAAAGTCGTGCAGCGGGCGGCCGCTGCGGGCGGCGATCGGGGTGAAGACCATATCGGCTATTGGCTGATCGGGGCCGGCAGGCGGATTTTCGAGAAGGAAGAGGGAATAACGGTCCCACCCGGACTGCGAATCAGACGCCTCGCATTCGACCATGCCGGAGCCTTTTATTCGCTTGCACAGCTATTCTGCTGGATCAGCGCCTTTCTCATCCCCGCCATGTACTTGTGGTTTATCGCCGCTGATCCGGTGCATTGGATCGGCTCGTTCCTGATCATGCTGATACCGGCATCGACCCTTTCGATCTCGTTCGTCCAGCGTCTGGTCACGCTGATTGTTCCACCCAAGACATTGCCGAAACTCGATTTTTCCGAAGGGCTTCCGTCCCGCTGCAAGACGATTGTCGTCATCCCCGCCCTGATCGGGAAAGCCGAAGAGGTACAGGGTCTTGTCCAGCAGTGCGAAGCCCACTGGCTGTCCAATAGCGATCCCTATCTTCAGCTCGCCCTGCTCGCCGATCTGGCAGATGCCCCGGCTGAACATATGCCGGCCGACGCGGAAATCACTGCCGAACTTGTCGAGCAGTTCCGTGCCCTGAACCGGCAGCATGGAAAAGACGGGGCGGGCCCGTTTCATCTGTTGCTTCGTGCGCGCGACTATAACAAGGCCGAGGGCTGCTGGATGGCCTGGGAGAGAAAAAGGGGGAAGCTGGAGCAATTTAACCGGTTGCTCGTCGAAGGTGATCACAAGGCCTTCACCGTTCACGAGGGCGACCGCCGGGCGCTTTCAGGGATAAGATTTGTCATCACGGTCGACGCCGACACCATGTTGCCGACAGGATCGGTCCGGAAGCTGGCGGGTGCGCTGGCACATCCCCAGAATATCGCCCGCTTTGATCCCGTCACCGGAAATATCGTCTCCGGCTATTCGATCCTTCAACCAAGGGTCGAAATGGCGCCGCAGGGTGTCAGTCGGACATTTTTCACCCGCTTTTTTGCCGGCGATACCGCGATAGACATATACAGCCGCGCGGTTTCCAATGTGTATCAGGACCTGTTTGGGATCGGTATTTTCATCGGCAAGGGCATCTATGATGTTGCCGCATTCCATCGCTGCATCGACGGACGGGTCGCCGAAAACACGATATTGAGTCACGACTTGCTGGAAGGAGCGCTTGGCCGCGCCGCGCTGGCATCCGATATCGTCCTCTACGAGGGCTTCCCCGGCACCTATCTGGAATATGTCAAGCGCTGGCACCGGTGGGTGCGCGGCGACTGGCAGCTCTTGCCCTGGCTGCGCAGGCGCATCCGCGAAGCCGATGGAGAAAAGCGACGCAGCAAGCTCCCGGCACTCAGCAAATGGATGATTGTCGACAACCTGCGGCGCAGTCTCGTCGCGCCATCGCTGGTACTGATGCTGGTCGTCGGCTGGATGTTTCTGCCCGGCAATCCCTGGTTCTGGACGCTGCTCGCGATCTTTGCTCACGCCGGACAGATATTCACGGATCTCGTCACAGGGCTCGCACAGGGGCGCAGGCGCGGCGCCGTTCGGGGTCTTTTTGCGCAACTGGTCGATCAGGCCGGTCGCTGGTTTCTGGCAATCGCCTATCTTCCGTTTGAAGCAGCGATTACCGCTCATGCCATTGCCGCGACGCTCTGGCGCACGCTGATCTCGAAAAAGAACATGTTGCAATGGACCACGGCGGCCCAGGTATCGGCGCAACACCGCAAGCACCGCTCCCGAATCTCCGTCTGGCTGGAAATGTGGACGGGTCCGGCAACGGCGCTGGCGCTTGCGATCGCCGTTCAGCTCGCGAATCCTGCGGCATTGCCCGCTGCCATCCCGCTTTTGCTGCTATGGGTGGTAGCCCCTGAAATCACGCTGCTGCTCAACCGCCCACGCCACAAGCCCGTCAGACCGCTGGACGAGCAGGACCGGCTTTTCCTGCGCAGCCTGGCACGCAGGACATGGCTGTATTTCGAAAGTTTCGCCGGGCCGCAGGACAACTGGCTGCCACCGGACAATTATCAGGGCGAGCCTTATCCCGAAACCGCCCATCGCACGTCACCGACCAATATCGGGATGATGTTTCTGTCCACCGCCAGCGCCTGGGATTTCGGATATCTGGGAGGGGAAGAGCTGGCCGCGCGCACCGCCAACACCTTTGCCACCCTCGACCGGCTGGAAACGCATCGCGGCCATTTCCTGAACTGGTATGATACGCTCAGCTTGCAGCCACTCGAGCCCCGTTATGTCTCCGTGGTGGACAGCGGCAATCTGGCGGGATCCCTGATCGCTTATACGTCCTTTCTTGAAGAAGTCGCAAAAGCACCCGCGATCGAACCGCAGAGATGGCGAGGGCTGGATGATCTCTTTCGGCTGTTGCTTGAGACCATAGACGGCATTTCCGGAAATTCCGAGGATCTGCGATCGGAAGTCGGCTTGCTGCAGGCCAGATTGGACGGCCTGGCCGATGAACCGCTGCAATGGCACGACACGCTGACCGGCATATTGGAGGATCGAATTCCCGCTTTCCAGCAAGCCATCGCCAGCGTGGCAACGCAACCGGAAGCGATTTCAACCGCCGATCTGCGCGAATTGCACAACTGGTTCGATCGCTTCCGGCATCAGTTGCAGACCATGGCGCACGACATCGCAGCCCTTGCTCCCTGGCTGGCGCTGGATGACGTTCCGCCAGAGTGTCATGGACTACTCGCCGATCTGGCCGGACAGCTTCAGAGCCCCGAGAGCGGCCGGCACTTTGATCAGGCTCTGGCGACGATTGAGAATGCGAGGGACGAGCAGCCCGGCCAGGGTCCCTGGCTCCAGTCGCTGGAAAATGCCGTGGAAACGGGTCGGCAAAACCAGGGGAAATTGGCGCGCAATCTCCGGGAACTGGCTGCCAGGGCCGAAAAATATGTCGAGCGGATGGAATTTTCTTCTTACTATGACCGCGAGCGCCGGCTGTTTCATATTGGCTATAATGTCAGCGCCGACCGGATGGACCCCCATCATTACGACCTGCTCGCCAGCGAAGCCAGGCTGGCCAGTTACCTCGCCATTGCCCATCAGGATGTACCGATGGAACACTGGTTCCATCTGGGCCGCCCGATCATGCGCTTTGACAACGGTCTCGCGCTGATTTCCTGGAACGGTTCGATGTTCGAATATCTGATGCCCCGCCTTCTGATGCTGAGCGGTCCGCAGACACTGCTGAGCGAGAGCGAGAAGATTGCGGTGGAGATGCAGAGAAAACACGGGCGGCAGGAAGGCATTCCATGGGGCGTATCGGAATCCGCCTATGCGGCAAGAGACCCCGAACACCGCTATCAATATCAGGCATTTGGCGTTCCCGGCCTCGGCCTGCGTCGCGGACTGGCAAAGGACGTGGTCATCGCGCCCTATGCATCCGCGCTTGCCCTTCAGGTGTTGCCCTCGGAATCCGCAGACAATCTGAAAACGCTCGTCAAGCTCGGCTATTCCGGCCTCTACGGCTTGCTCGAAGCCGTCGACTATACGCCCGAGCGACAGGAAGGCGGCGCCCGGGTGATTCCGGTCAACGCCTATATGGCGCATCACCAGGGCATGATCATGTGCGCCATCGGCAACAGCCTGTGCAACAACATATTGGTCAGCCGTTTTGCCCGGGATGCGCGGGTTCATGCCGTTTCCCTGCTACTGAACGAGAGGGTCCCGGAAGAACTGCCCTCGGAGGTCAAGCGACTGGAAAGCGTGGATCTGGCCAGCCGCCGGCCGAGCACGACGCCGGTCTCGCAAAAATGGCAGCCGCCGCTTCAATCCCGGAACCCGCAAGCCCAGTTGCTTGGCAATGGCAGCCTGTCCTCTTCGATCTCGACCGGAGGCGGTGGCGGGCTGCAGTGGCGGCACAAGGCCCTGACCCGTTTTGTGCCCGATCCCGTGCGCGATGCCAGCGGCCTGTGGATATATCTGCACGATGACGAAGACGGCCACCTCTGGTCCGCCACCCGCCAGCCTACCGGCGAGGCACCGGATCAATATGATGTCACATTTCATAGCCACATGGCGGAATTTCACCGTCGCGACCATGATATCAGCGTGCGGATGGAAGCCGTCGTCGCCGCCGGGGATGACATCGAGATACGCAGGCTCGCGATCAACAATCTCGGGAACCGTCGGCGGAATCTGAGGATCACCAGCTACGGCGAAGTCGTGCTGGCACCGCCGCTCGAGGATGAACGGCACCCCGCCTTCAGCAAGCTGTTTGTCGGCAGCGAATTCATTCCCTCCATCGGTGGCCTTCTGTTCACCCGGCGGCCGCGAAACCGGAACGACACCCCGCCCGTCTTGCTGCACTTCCTGGTCAACGGGGATGGACAATTGGTGCTGGCGGGACACGAGTCCGACCGCCGAAGATTCATCGGTCGCAACGGGACCATGCGAAGACCCCATGGACCCCAAAACAGCTTGTCCCAGACCACCGGCTGGACGCTGGACCCGATCATGGCATTGCAGGCCACATTCCAGCTGAAACCCTTTGAACACAAGGAACTCTGCTTCGTCACCGTTGCCGCGATATCCCGGGAAGCGGCGCTTGAAATTGCCGAGCGCCACACCAGCTTGCCGTCGATTGACTGGGCGATCAATGACGCTGCCTCGGCGGCGGCCCACGAAAACGACAAGCTGGGATTGAAACCGGGCCAGCACAAGGACTTCCAGGCGCTGGGTTCGCTGATGCTGTATCCGCATGGAAATTTGCGGGCAGACCCGTCTGCCAAGGAACTCAATCGGCTTGGCCAGCCCAGCCTCTGGGGCATGGCGCTTTCCGGCGACTATCCCATTCTCACCCTGCGGACGCGGCAGTTGCCCGACTCGATATTGCCGGACCTGATTCGCGCGCATCAGCTATGGCGCAGGCAGGGGCTGGAGGTTGATCTGGTCATCCTGCAGTCTGTCGCATCGGGCTATATCGAACCCGTGCGGGATGATTTGACGGACCTGCTGCAGGAGGTCGAGGCCCAGTGGATGCTTGGCCGCAACGGCGGGATCCACCTGCTGTTCGCCGACCAGATCGGGCCGGATCAGGTCCGGCTGGTCGAAGCGGTTTCGCGGATCGTCATCGACGATGGCGCGGGCAGTCTCGAACAGCAGCTGGCCAGGGCGTTCAGGCTACCGCCGGAACTGCCCCATTTCGAACCCGCGAGCAAGGCGGTGGAAGAAGAGGGTATCCCGGAGCTGGTCCGCCCCGGGAATCTTTTGTGCGACAACGGTCTTGGCGGCTTCGAGCCGGATGGCCGGGAATATGTCATCTATCTGCAACCGGGCCAGACCACTCCCGCACCCTGGATCAACGTCCTGGCCAATGACGGCTTTGGTACGGTGGTGACGGAAGCGGGCGGCGGATTTAGCTGGGCGCGGAACAGCGGCGAGAATCGGATTACGCCTTGGACCAATGATGCGGTGATGGACGATCCGGGCGAGGCGCTCTATCTGCGCGACGAAGAAACGGCCGAGATATGGACCCCGACACCGGGGCCGGCCGGACGCGAAACCGCCTGCGAAATCCGGCATGGCGCCGGTTACACCGACTGGCGCAAGATATCACACGGGCTGGAGCAGGATCTGCGGATTTTTGTTCCGGCTGGCGATCCGGTCAAGGTCATCCGGCTCCGGTTGACCAATCATGGCAAGCGGCATCGCCGAGTCACGGCCACCTATTATGCCGACTGGCTGCTTGGTTCCCTGCGCAGTGTTTCGCGACCGACAGTATTATGTTCCTACGAGCGGGAGTTGCAGGCAATCTTGGCGCGCAATTTCTGGAATCCGGATTTTGCCGGACGGACGGCATTCCTGACCGCAGATCAGCCGCTGCACGCCTTTACCACCAGCCGTCAGGAATTTCTGGGCAGGGAAGGCAATCTTGAAAGCCCGGCAGGACTGCATCGCTGGGGGCTGGAAGGGCTGGCGGAACCCGGCTGCGATCCCTGCGGAGCCTATCAGGTCCACCTGGATCTGGAACCGGGGGGGACCTCGGAAGTCTGCTTCCTGCTCGGGCAAGGACAGGATGAAACCCACGCCAAAACGTTGATCGCCAAATGGAAGGCGCCGGAAGCGATCGAGCCTGCATTCAAGGAGCTGGCCCGATTTTGGGATGATCTGCTGGGCACGGTCGAGGTCCAGACGCCCGATCCGGCATTTGATATCATGATCAATCGCTGGCTGCTGTACCAGTCCATGGCGTCGCGGATCCTGGCGCGGGCCGGCTTTTACCAGGCGAGCGGAGCGATCGGATATCGCGACCAGTTGCAGGATATGATGGCTTTTCTCCACAATGATCCGGGACGGGTCCGGGCGCATATTCTGGACTGTGCTGCGCATCAGTTTGAGGAAGGCGATGTTCTGCACTGGTGGCATCCGCCGTCCGACAAGGGCGTGCGGACGCGCTGTTCCGATGATCTGCTCTGGCTGCCTTATACCGTTTGCCGCTATGTCGAGGTAACGGGGGACGAATCGATCCTGCAGGAAGAAGTGCCGTTTCTGAAGGCGCCCCCGCTCGGGCCCGACGAGGAAGATCGCTATGCCGGGTTCGAAACCACCGTAATCGGTCAATCCTTGCTCTATCATTGTCAGCGGGCGCTGGAGAAAGGCCTGACCCGGGGACGACACAATCTGCCGCTGATCGGCACGGGAGACTGGAATGACGGCATGGACAGGGTCGGTCGGCACGGGCAAGGCGAGAGTGTCTGGCTGGCATGGTTTGCCATGGTGACCGCCAGCGCTTTCTCCAGCCTTGCCTATCGTACGGGTCACGCCCGTATAGCAGATACCTGGTCGCACCGGGTCCATGAACTGCACGGCCATGTTGAAGCGGCCGGCTGGGATGGCGGCTGGTATCGCCGGGCATTTGATGACGAGGGCCATCCCTGGGGTTCCGCAGACAATCTGGAATGCCGGATCGATTCGATCTCCCAGTCCTGGGCGCAATTCGCCGGCGGAGATCCCGGACGAACAGAAACCGCGCTGGAGGCGGCCTGGCGGGAGCTGGTGAATGATGAAGACCAGATTGCCCGCCTGCTCTGGCCCCCGTTCGAAAAAACACCGCGCGATCCCGGCTATATCAGGGCCTATCCGCCCGGCATCAGGGAAAACGGCGGCCAATATTCCCATGCGGCAACCTGGCTGGGCATCGCCTTTGCCCGCTCCGGCCAATCCGACCGCGCAATGCGGATTTTCGATATGATCAGTCCCGTCAAGCGGGTCATGGATCCCGAACAGGCGGAAAAATACCGGGTTGAACCTTATGCGGTTGCTGCCGACATTGCCGGGGGCGCGGTCCACGGCGGTCGCGGCGGGTGGACCTGGTACACCGGTGCTGCAGCGTGGACATGGCGGCTCGGAGTCGAGGAAATATTGGGACTGGAGCTGCGCAACGGAAAGCTTTGCATAGACCCTTCGCTACCCAGCCATTGGAGCGGCTTTTCTGCGATCTATCGTCAGCCCAAGGGCTCCGTGAAGATAACCGTGGAGCGTCGCAAAGACAGACGGGATGTGCCTGTTGAACTGGTCGTCGATGGCGAAGTGCAAGCGGGTCGGGAAGTCACGTTACCTGTGGACGGTGGCCAGAAAAACGTTCTGGCGCGGGTCGCCTGATTTTTCGTTGCCGCAGGGTCTCGGCCACCTGCTGCCTCTGTTTGACCGGGCTTGTCGGCGTGGTAACATCCGATGCAGCAAAGCCGAGACGAATCGCTTGGGCGATATTCCTCACCCGCAGCTTTTCCATCAAATTGGCCCGGAAGATCTCGACCGAATGAAGCGAAATGCCGAGATTGGAGGCGATAGTCTTGTTGCTGCAGCCATTCGTCAGTTCCTCCAGAACGTCCTGTTCCGGGCCTGACAGGGACGCCAGACGAGCCTGTGCCTGCGATGCGGCCATGAAACGCAAATCCTTGTTTTCATGAAAGGCAAACGCATCTTCCAGGGCTTCCAGAAGAAACTCCTTCTCATAGGGCTTTTCCAGGAAGTTGACCGCCCCCAGTCGCATGGCCTGCACAGCCGTTTCGATATCGCCATGGCCGGTCAGGATGATGACCGGCATATCAATGTCTTTTTCGATCATCTGCCGCTGGACTTCCATGCCATCCATATCGGCCATACCCTTATCGAGGAGGACACAGCCGCGATCGGATTTTTCAGCAATTTCTAGAAAAGCGGGGCCGGATCGAAACTCTGTGACCCGAAAACCGGCGTGGCGGAGCATGAAACCGGTTGCATGGAGGACAGCAACATCATCATCGACAACATGAACGAGCCGTCCGTTGGTCATCAGAATTCTTCTCTGATAGATTCTATCTCCGCCATTGCCAGCTCTCAATCCGTCCTGTCGGTTCGATTCCTTTGAAGAGCCGAAGCATCCTCCTGGGGGTCGCGGGTCAGCGATGGGGCGCCTCGACTCTTCATGGTAAATGCATACAGTATCCGGTCAAATGGAAAAAGATTGATTCACCAACTGTTCGTTATCAAACATTCTTAAGACAGGAAGCTATTGTTCAGTTGATACACTGAAGACCACCGCCCGTCTTTGCCGCTTCTCCGAACCGGTAAAAGATCACGCTGACGGACCGGCTACTTTCAAAAGGCTATTTTCCAAAGGGAGCAATGGTTTGCCGGTAAACTCTCTCTGGTTCGCCATAGGATTCTCCGGCGACCTCCTCCAGGCGCGCGCGATCCTTGACCGTGACTTTCCCCCGACTTGATTTGATGGCGCCATATCCTTCCAGAATATGAAGGGTCAGCGTGACGCCCGATCTTTGCGCCGCGATCATCATCGCCATGAATTCATGCGTCAGGTAGATGTCATCGCCGTCCGTCCGGTCATGGCACATCAGCAACCAGCGTGCGAGTCGGGTCTCGATGCTGTTGTGGGCGTTGGAAACAACACTGGCAGCCGTCTGGATCATGAACGTGTTGATATAGCGCAGCAAGAGATCGCGGAGTGTAGCGCTCTCATTGGCGGCCGTCCGCAATTGCGCGGCACCGATGGCGATAGCGGTAGCCCCGTCAATCTGCATGAAGGTTTGATGCGACGTCTGTTCGCTACCCAGCAAAAGCGATGCAGCGGAAAAACCTTCCCTGCCGAAAATGCCGACTTCGGTCTGTTCACCATTCCTGTTTGTGGAAACGATCGAAGCGACACCGCCTTCGGGGAAATATATCGTGGTAATCGGGCTGTTGGCGTGCACCAGGGTCATTCTGCGCTCCAGTTTCGCGCGCTCGACATGCGGCGACAGCAATGCCCTGTCTTCATCCGACAGCATCTTGATCAGCAGGTTGGAACTATTCGATAGGGACAAAAGCACAACTTTCACTTGACCTGGGTGAAGTGAAAAAAGTTCGCCTCGCCGCTCCGATACCCTGTTCTGGGAGCGATACCGATAATATTGACCCTACATCCAGCCAACACCACCGAAAAAACTGTGCGATATCAGACAAATGGGAACTAGTAGAATCGTTATAGCACAGTTTTCACCAGGCCCTCTCTTTATTATCGGAAAAGGTGTCGATGGACTGGATTGACCGATCGCGGTCAATCCACGGCGATTAGGGTATATTACATAGGTGCCTTGCCCTATTTCCGGCAGCGACCAAAAGCGTTACATGTCACCCGTCAATTTGGACCCGGCAAATTTGGATCAATACATGCAAACGGTTCTGTGCCTTTCTATCAACCCGGCGATTGATGTTTCCTGTGATGCCAAGCAGGTCAAACCCACCGTCAAGACCAGAACATTCAACCAGCTTCACTACCCTGGCGGATGCGGCGTCAATGTCGCGCGCGTGATTGCGACCCTGGGCGGACGGCCCGAACTGGTCTATCTTGCCGGCGGCCCGACCGGCGCCCTGCTGTCGGACAGCCTGGACAGGCTGCCGATCGCGCAGCATCGCGTGGAGGCATCGGCGGCAACCCGGATTTCCTATACGGTGCATGAACTGGCGAAGGGGCTCGAATATCGGTTCGTTCCCGAGAGTGCGGCCGTGACCATGGATGAACTGGAAAAGGTGCTGGCCATCGTCAAACGCCTGCCGTTTGATTATCTGATAGCCAGCGGCAGCCTGCCGAAAGGCGCGCCCCACGACATGTATGCCAGGCTTGCCCGTGTCGCGGCCGGCAAGGGTGCCCGCACCATCCTCGACAGCTCCGGTGCGGCGCTGAAAAAGGCCCTCGATGCCGGCGGAATCTATCTGGCCAAGCCCAATCTGACCGAACTGGAACAGCTGGTGGAGCATCCGCTTGATAGGCGCGATGCCGGCGAACAAGCGATGCAGCTCGTACGGGCGGGAAAGGCGGAGAATATTGTGGTCTCTCTGGGAGAAGCGGGAGCCTTGCTGGCAAATGCGAAAAAGGTCCTCGACGTCGCCGCGCCGAACCCGACGGTTCGTTCGACCGTTGGCGCGGGCGACAGCTTTGTCGGTGCCATTGCATTCGCTCTGGCGTCCGGAATCGAAATGACCGAAGCCTTCCACTTTGCCGTCGCGGCCGGTTCGGCTGCGGTAATGACCCCCGGCACCGAATTGTGCCGCCGCGAGGATGTCCTTCAACTGTACCGGCAAAGCGTCGCAAAGCGGAAATCGGCCGCAGGCGATCGGCTGATATCGATCATTGCCTCCTAGGCCGGAACGGCCGCTCTCGCCCATTGCACGATCGAGCCGGTCGGCATGGCCCCGGCCGTGCGGGCCAGTTCGCGTCCCCCGGATATCAGGACCAGCGACGGAATCGACCGGATCTGGAAACGGGCGGCAATGGCCTGCTCCGCTTCCGTATCGAGCTTGCCAAGACGGACCCCGGGTTCAAGTTGCGCCGCCGCTGCAGCGAAGGCTGGAGCCATCTGGCGGCACGGACCACACCAGCTGGCCCAGAAATCCACAAGCAGCGGGATATCGCTGGCGCTGGCATGCTTTTCGAAATTTGCAGCGGTCAGGGTCACCGGCTTTCCGGGGAACAGCAAGCTCCCGCATTTGCCGCACTTGCCCTGATCCTTCAGCTTGCTGCGGGGCACGCGGTTCGCGGTGGCGCACGACGGGCAGATAATCTTCAACGGATCGGGCATTGGCAATTCTTCCGGACTGGGTTGCGGTGCATTTTCTTTTGTGCGCGATATCTGCGGCCGGGGTCATCGGTAAGATTACGTATTACTTTCCCGTCGATTTGCGCCGTAATTTTACAGGACAATGATAGCCCAGCCTGTTCGAAAGGTCATGAATATGTTTGCTCTTGGTTCAGCGGGAATATTTTCTCGAAAACCCGGTCCACAAAAAAAATCCGCAGCGGCGGGAACGGCCCCGTATCTCTGGCGGCTGTTGATCATTCTCGGTGGCGCGGCGCTCCTCGCAAGCTGCATGACCCCAACGCCCTATCAGCCGGATATCGCAGGGCAGAAAATCTCGGGCGGCTATTCGGAAGCCCGGATTGCGGACAATCGCTATCAGGTGAATTTTTCCGGCAATACCCTGACATCCCGCGATCGTGTCGAGGGCTATCTGCTCTATCGGGCAGCCGAACTGACACTCGAGAAAGGCTATGACTGGTTTGAGATCAACGACCGGCTGACCGAACGCGATGTGCACACCTATGTCGCTCCCGATCCGTTTTACGAGCCTTATTATGGCAGCATCTACGGCTATTGGCGGCCGCACTGGCGCTACTATCGTCCTGGCGGCGGGTGGTACTGGTGGCATCCCGAATGGGGAAGCCCGTTCTGGGCGGACCGGATCGACATGCGCACGGTCGAGAGGTTCGAAGCCCATGCCGAAATCGAGATGTTCAATGGGCCGGTCCCGGTAAACAATCACCGTGCCTTTGACGCGAGACAGGTGATCTCCGAACTCGAACCGACGATTGAACGGCCATGAACAGGAATGGAAAGGTCTCGCCTATGAACGGCTTTATTGGTGATATTGAAGGACTGACCGAAGAAAATGAAGATTTTCGCAGGGTCTTGTACACGGGCCACAACCTGCAGCTGGTGCTGATGTCGATCGCTCCGGGATCCGAGATCGGCGAAGAAGTCCATGAAGATCGCGACCAGTTTTTCCGCATCGAACAGGGGAAGGGAGAGGTCTGGATTGACGGATCCTGCACAAAGGTGATGGCAGATGACGGCGTCATTGTCCCGCAAGGCGCCCGGCACAATGTGGTCTGCACCGGCGATGAATCGCTGCGTCTCTATACGATTTACGGTCCGCCAGAACATGCCGACGGCACGATCCACAAGACCAGGGCGGATGCCGAGGCCTCGCACGAACATTTCAACGGCGCGACGAGCGAATAGCCAAACGTCGTCTGCGAGATCACGACGGTTGCACGCGGCCATGGCGACCCGGTGATAATCAGAATGCCAATGGTGCAGATCGTTGATTGCCATAATTTCGGATCGCCGCGCCATCAATGTACAGTCAGGAATTGCAGAAGATGACCGCCGTCCAGCCAAACCGATCGCAAGACCCTGGGCACGCGGCCAATGCGAAGGTCGCTTCGGCCTTGCGCGAGGCGGCAGACCTGTTGAAACTCCAGAATGCCAGCCCGTTTCGCAGTCTGGCCTATCGCAAGGCGGCGACAACGATCGAATCGCTCGCCGAGGATATTGCAGTGATCGCCGAGCATGGGATTGAGGCGCTGGAGGCGCTGCCCAATGTCGGAACCGCGATCGCAACCGCTATTCTCGAGCTGCTCTCGACGGGAAGATGGTCACAGCTCGACCGGCTGCGCGGCAGCCTGGAACCGGAAGCAAGCTTTCTTGCCATTCCCGGTGTCGGACCGACCCTGGCGCACCTCATTTACGAGCATCTCCACATCGATACGCTGGAAGCACTGGAAGTGGCGGCCCATGACGGACGACTGGGAAAAGTGCCGGGCATCGGCGAGCGCCGGCTCTCGATCATTCGCAACGGGCTTGCCGCATTGCTTTCAACCCGCAGCGGCAGATCCGCCAGGGCTGTTCATCCCGCCCCGCCAATAGATGTTCTGCTCGACGTTGACCGGGAATATCGGACGCGGGCGGAGGCGGGAGAGCTGCGCACCATCGCCCCAAGGCGGTTCAATCCTGACGGAAAGGCCTGGCTGCCGATTCTGCATACCGAAAGGGGACCGTGGCATTTCACCGCTCTCTACTCCAATACCGCGCGCGCCCATCAGCTTGGCCGGACCACCGACTGGGTGATCCTGTTCTTCAGCACCGATCACCAGCCGGAAGGACAATGTACCGTGGTTACGGAAACATCGGGACGGCACAAGGGACAGCGGGTGGTCCGCGGCCGGGAACACGAGCAATGACATTGTACGGCGGAGCCCGGTCCAAGAAACGGCCAGTGGTCTCAATCGCGCCCGAAATAATCTTCCCCGCTCAGCCACTCGGCGTAGCTGGCGATCAGCGGGCGCTCGTTCGCACAGGGCAGATCGCCCAGTTTTCCGATTGCAGCGTGCAGCCGCTCCGCAAGCACGTCGGCCTCGCCAAACGCTTCCAGACAGAAACTGGTCCAGGCCCGGTGCGCCCCTTCCGGCTGCACTTCGCTCAGCTCCACCTGACAACCCGAGGACAAATGCTCGCCCGTCGCCAACTCGCCCTGTTGATCCAGCCAAGCCAGCCGGCGCGTCTTGCTTATTCTGAGATGCCGGTCGCCAGATATTGGCAAACCGGAAAGTTCGTGTTTCACCCAGAGCTCGCACCGCTGCTGGCCGGCAAAAGCGGAAACAAGCGGCAGCGTCTGGACCAGCGTTTTCAGCTCCAGCTGCTCTCCGCCGCGCTGCTTCAGATTGACCGCCATGCTGCCGGTGGGAATATATATGTCGGTTCGTCTGCAGCCCTCGGAGAGCGGGAATCCCTTTTCTTCAAGCCAGGCGCTCAGCACCCCGGCCTGCCCGTTTGGCCACCAGAAGCGGATTTCTGCCGTCAGCGGCGGCGGGCCGGAGCTAGCTTCCGACAATGGTGCCACCATTGGGGTGCAGCACCTGCCCCGGCAATCCGTCTTCATGCAATGGCGTCTGCTCCTGACTCATGCTCATACTTTTTTCCTGTCTCCCTGTTAAACGTCGACAGGAACGGACGGTTGCCATAAAATTAAATCATTTCCCGATCGCAACCCGGAACGCAGCCGGGGGTTGTTCGGGAACAGGATGTGAGGGAAATAGGATGACCGAGAAGACCCATGACAGAAACGCTTCGGAAGGCTGGAAAGGCCCTCCTTACGCATAACATAGGCCCACCCACATCCTCCACGACAATGATCTGTCCGAAGCCGAAAAGATAAAATTGCTCGAAGACTGGAAGATGGAACTCGACAGCCAACTTTATGCCGAATCCGAAGGGATGAGCAGTTCCGAACCGATCAGTGCACGCGAGGAAGCCAGGCTCGCCGAACTGGAGCAACTGGTCAGCCAGACACTCGAAATGCTGAAAGACAAGCCCTGAGCAGCAAGCGAAAAGACATGCCCTCTTTTCTCTGCACGGACCTGCCGAGCGGAGGCGACACCCTGTCGCTGGATGAAGGCCTCCGGCCTGCCGACCATTCGGCCAATTTTGGCAGCGCCACTTCTGCAACCATTTGCAATATCGCGCGTTAAAACAGACATTCGACAGATCGACGAAAGGACTGTGCTCATGTTACGTCTCGCCATAATATTCCTGGTGATTGCCGTACTCGCTGCGCTGCTCGGCTTCGGCGGTATCGCGGGCGCCTCGGCCGGCATCGCCAAGATCATTTTCTACATATTTCTGGCGCTCCTCCTGGTCAGTGTCATTGCGCACCTGATGCGAAGGGCATGACCATCTTTCTCCCGGAAGGACCCTGATGGCAGCACGTGCCTACTGGAAAGGGCAGATCAGGATAGCCCTGGTCTCGATCCCCGTTGAAATCTACCCGGCCACCAAAAGCGGCGCGCAAATATCCTTCCGGCAAATCCACGAGCCCTCAGGCAAGCGAGTCAAATATGAAAAGGTCGTGCCGGGCATCGGACCCGTCGACCTGGACGAGATCATCAAGGGCTTTGAATATGAGAAGGACAGCTACGTCCTGCTCGATCAGGACGAAATCGATGCGGTCAAGCTGGAGAGCAGGAAGACGCTGGTCCTGACGCAATTTGTGGATTCGTCCGACATCGACGTGCTCTATTACGAAAAGCCCTATTATGTGGTTCCCGCGGATGATCTTGCCGAGGAAGCCTATGTCGTGCTGCGCGATGCCCTGCGAAAAACCAAAAAAGTCGGCGTGGGCCAGCTCGCGGTGCGGGGACAGGAACATGTCGTCAGCCTGAAGCCATGCGGCAATGGCATGGTCCTGGAAACGCTGCGCTATGCCGATGAAGTCAGGAAAGCGCACGGCTATTTCGAGGATATTGAAGATATCAAACCGGACAAGGAATTGCTGAAGCTTGCCGAAAAACTTATCAACGACAAGGCGGCTCCCTTTGAACCAGACGAATATCACGACCGCTATGTCGATGCGCTGAAGGAATTGATTGCCGCCAAACGCAAGTCGGGCGGCGCGAAAGTCCTGGAGGATGTCGAGGAAGGCGCGGCACCGGGCGGCAACGTCATCGATCTGATGGCAGCGCTGAAAAAATCGGTCGAATCGGACAGCGGCTCGAAGAAGAAAAGCTCATCCGGGGGCAAATCCAGCAAAGCCGGATAACCATGGCACAGAAATCTGACCCCCTTGCCGACTATAATTTCAAGCGCGACTTCCGGAAGACGCGCGAACCCGCGGGCAAGGTCGAAAAGGGTTCGGCGAACCGCTTCATCGTGCAAAAGCACGCTGCCAGCCGGCTGCACTATGATTTCCGTCTGGAGCTGGACGGTGTCCTCAAGAGCTGGGCCGTGACCAAGGGGCCCAGCCTCAATCCCGATGACAAGAGGCTGGCGGTGCGGACCGAGGACCATCCCCTGTCCTATGCCGGTTTTGAAGGCACGATCCCCAAGGGTGAATATGGCGGCGGTACAGTGATGCTCTGGGACAAGGGGAACTGGGCACCGGTCGAGGGAAAAAGCGCCGAGGATCTCGAAAAGGGCCATCTTCATTTCATTCTCGACGGCCAGCGGATGAAGGGCGAATGGCTGCTGGTCCGGATGCGCCAGAAGCCGGGAGAGAAGCGCGAAAACTGGCTGCTGCGCAAGATCGACGACGAATATGCCGGCGGCAGCGATGATCTCGTGGCCCGCGAACTGACCAGTGTCGAGACCGGGCGCAATATGGCCGAGATAGCGGCGGAAGAGACGGACGATGAAGCGCTTCGAGGTGATCGGGTTGAGGTTGCCGAAACGATGCTGCGTGAGGAATCGGGGGACAAGACTGGTCACCCCAAAGCCGGGGGTCAGGACAAGAAGGGCACCGATCCCGGCCTGCCGAAATTCCGCAAGCCGCAGCTGGCGACGCTGGTCGATCAGGTGCCGGCCGGAAACAACTGGCTGCACGAGATAAAATATGATGGCTATCGCTGCTTGGTGGCGGTGGCCGAAGACGAGGCGCGAATCTATACCCGATCAGGCAAGGACTGGACCGGCAAATTTCGCGGCATTGCGAGGGCCGCCGCAGATCTCGTTACCGGATCGGCGCTGATCGACGGAGAGATTGTCGCGCTGGACGGCAAGGGCAATCCCGACTTTTCCAGACTTCAGCAGGCCCTCAAGGAAGAGAAGGACGGCCTGACGCTCTTTGCCTTTGATCTGCTCGAGCGAAATGGCGAGGACCTGACGAAGCTGACCAATATCGAGCGCAAGGAACGATTGAGCGCTGTCGTGGCCGAAGGCAATGACAGGATCCGCTTCGCCGATCACCTCTTCGGCGCAGGCGAAAAACTGCTGGATGCCATGTGCAAGGCGGGACAGGAGGGCATTATCTCGAAACGCGCAGACGCGCCCTATCGCGGTCGACGCACCAGAAACTGGCTGAAGATCAAATGCTCGCGGCGGCAGGAATTTGTCGTCATTGGCTGGCGCACATCGGACAAGAAAGGCCGTCCGTTTGCCTCGCTGTTGCTCGCCCAGAACGAGGACGGACAGCTGGTCTACAAGGGCCGCGTGGGAACCGGCTTCACGGAAGACACCATGGAGGAACTGGCAAGCAAGATGCAACGGCTTGAGCGCAAGACTCCGCCGGCAGAAGTACCGAAAGCGGAGAGCCGCGATGCGCACTGGATCACGCCCAGGCTGGTTGCCGAGATCGCCTTCGCCGAATTTACCGGGGACGGACGGGTACGGCACGGCAGCTTTCTGGGATTGCGCGAGGACAAGGATGCGAGCAAGGTCATGCCGGAAGGTCCGGCATCGTCCACTTCCGAGAAGGACAAGTCGATGGTCGAAATCTCGAACCGGGACCGCGTCATATTCCCCGACGCCAAGGCGACCAAGGGCGATCTTGCCGATTATTACGAGGCTGTCGGCGCGCTGATGCTACCCTGGTCTGCCCATCGCCCGGTAAGCCTGGTGCGCTGTCCACAGGGCCGGGCGAAGAAATGTTTCTTCCAGAAACATGACGCCGGCAGTTTTGGCGAGCATGTGAGGGCGGTGCCGATCACCGAAAAGGACGGCGGCGTCGAGGATTATCTCTATGTCGAGAATATTGCGGGGTTGCTGGCCTGTGTCCAGATGGGAACGATCGAGTTTCACGGCTGGGGATCGCGCATTGAAACGCTCGAACAGCCGGACCGCATGGTCTTCGATCTTGACCCCGACGAAGGACTGGATTTCGGCGACGTCAAGAAGGCGGCAAAGGATATTCACCAGACGCTGGCCGATCTCGGCCTGGCAAGTTTCGCGATGTTGTCTGGCGGCAAGGGCGTTCACGTCATCGTCCCGCTCGAGCCGCGCGCCGAGTGGCCGGGGGTCAAGGATTTTGCCCGCCGCTTTTCCACCGCCCTCGCCCAGTCGCAGCCGGACCGGTTCACCGCCACGATGTCCAAGGAAAAGCGCAAGGGCAAGATATTCATCGACTGGCTGCGCAACCAGCGTGGCGCCACCTCGGTGATCCCCTATTCGGCCCGCGCCCGAACCGGCGCGCCGGTGGCGGCCCCGGTCAGCTGGGATGAACTGGACGATTTTGACAGCGCGGGCCATTTTGGCATTTCTGATGCAGCGCGTTTGATCGAAAGGGCGAACAGTCCCGATTTGCGTCACTGGTGCGAAAGGGAACAGCTGCTCCCCGATCTGTAGGCAAGGTCGGCCGGTTTCAGGCGATGGCCGATACCAGCCAGGCCTTGCCCTGCATCATCACGCCCTCGCCCTCGACATGGTGCCGGGCAAACACGTCCTTCAGCTCCCGGCTGGCTGCTTGCTTGATCGCGTCGCCCTTGTCGTTCAGCAAACGACCGGCCGCCATCGAGGCAAAGGCAGATTCAACCGCTTGCGCCGGCTTGGCACCCCTGCCGCCGACGGGTTGCAGGCCATCATAGGTAAGCACGTCCATGTTCGTGAAGCCGCTGCCAGCCATGATTTCGCCGAGATATTCGAGATCCTCGAAGGCAAACGGGCCCGGCGCGCGCGGCACCGCTGGCGGCACCTCGACATGGTTTCTCACCACGCCCATCATTTCCATGATCCACAGATTGTCGCGCGGCGGCCCCCAGACCGCCAGATCGATCCGCCCGCCCTTGCGGAGCAGGCGGTGCAGATGGGAAAAGGCACCGACCGGATCGTCAAAGAACATGCTGCCGAAGCGCGAGAAAAGCCGGTCATAGGGCGCTTCGGCCAGTGTGACGGTCGCGGCGTCGGCGCAGGTGAAGGCGATATTCGTGGCACCGCTACCTTCCGCACGCTCCCGCGCGGCGGCGACCAGGTCGGGCGAAATATCGACGCCCATGACCTGGCCGGTCGGCGCTACGCTCTGCGCAATTGCCAGCGTAGTGGCGCCGCCACCGCATCCGAGGTCAATCACCGTCTCGCCGTCCCGATAATCGGCGCGGCCGAGCAACGCGTCCCCGATCGGCGCGATCATTTCCTCGAACAGCGACAGGCTGGCGAGCCATTTCAGCCCCATGTCGCCTGCCCAGTCTTCCGGTTTCAGCTCTTCGGGCTGTGCGCCCTGACCGGCCTTGTCATTATTCATCGAGCATTTCCTGTCCTATAGAATCTTTGCAAAACCGGCCGTCCCCTTACCGGCAAGCGGTTTTTCGCTCGCCGTCTCAGGCTCGACTGCTGCCTCCAGCACCTGTTGCGGACTGGGCTGGTCGGTGAGCAGCGCCTCCATCGTCCTGACGCAGAGCCGGACGGATTCATCGGCCAGGTCATAGCAAATCTGCTTCCCTTCCCGCCGGGTCTTCACAACATCCGCCTGTCTCAGCGCCGCCAGTTGCTGGCTGAGCGCCGGCTGGCCGATCCCGGTCGCCCGGTCGATATCGCTGACGCTGCTCTCTCCGCGCAGCAGACAGGAGAGGATCATCAGCCGCTGCGGCTGCGCATAGACCTTGAGCTTCTCGGTCGCCGCATCGGCGCGGTCGCGGCTTTCGAAAATGGCCGTCACGGGCTCTTCACCAGATGACAAAACCAGTCGTCGGCCTGGCGGACGGGCCGCTCCGACAGCGGCGGCAGTGTCAGCACATCGTCGCCGGGCTGCCAGCCTTCCGGCGTCAGCACATCCTTCTCGTCCGTCAGCTGCAGCGCCGCC
>CAXIBD010000022.1:0-39648 GCA_964022135.1 uncultured Sphingomonadales bacterium
AGGCGCCGAATGAATATGTCACCCCGTCGCTGAGTTTCCAGTTCCACTATTTCGCTCTGCGCAAGATGCACTTCCTGTTGCGCGCGCGTGCGGTGGCGGTGTTCCCCGGCGGTTTCGGGACGCTGGACGAATTTCTCGAGCTCGTGACTCTGGTCCAGACCGGCAAGATGGAAAAACTTCCGATATTGCTGTTCGGCGAAGCCTTCTGGAACCGGGTGGTCAATTTCGAGGCGCTGGCCGAGGAAGGCACGATCAGCCGGGCCGATCTTGACCTGTTCCAGTTCGTCGAGACTGCCGACGAGGCCTGGCACATTATCCAGCGCTTTTACGACCTGAGCTGCGACTAGCAGCCGGCCGGCAGTTTACTCTGCCGGTGCGGCTTCGGCGGCTTCGGCGGGTGCTTCTGCATCAGCGGCCGGAGCCTCGTCGCCTTCAGCCGGAGCCTCTGCTGCAGCGGGTGCTGCCGGCAGCGGCAGATTGGAACCCTGCGAGTTCAGATAGACCATTAGATTGGCCCGGTCTTCCGCCTTGCCAAGCCCGGCAAAGGTCATTTTCGTGCCCGGCGCATATTTGCGCGGCGAGGTCAGCCAGGCGTTCATGCCTTCCCAGTCCCAGTTGCCGGGAATGCTTTTCAGCGCATCGCTATAGGCGAATCCTGCGACATGGCCATGCGGCTTGCCCAGGGCGCCCCAGAGATTGGGTCCGATGCCATTGGCGCCGCCCTGGTTGATCGTGTGGCAGGCCGCACATTTGCCAAAAACCTTTTCGCCCGCTGCGATATCGGCGGTCTGCAGGAGAGTTTCGATCGAAGGGCCGGTATCCGCAGCGCCTTCAGAGGATTCGACGCCCTCGATAACATAGCCCATCACTTCGGGGCGCTCATGCTTGCCGGCGTGGAAATATTTGCCGCTGACGATGGAAAATCCGAGAGCCGCGATGCCGCCAGCCAGTACCCAACCTGCAATGGTGTTATTGTTGCTCATAAAATGTCTCAAACCCCTGAGTGAGCGGCGGCCAAGGGCCTGCCAAATTTGTGCTGTCTGTAAAGAGGGCGGTGGAGCAACGCAAGGCCTCAATTGCCGTAATTTGCGCTTTGCCTCCCGGCAAATGCACCATGACCCGGCCGGCAGTCCACTTCCCTCTTGCCCCTCTGCGTCCCGTTCGACTATCGCAGCAGCGCAGAAGAGGGACGAGATGGACAGCTTTCCGAAAAACGCGTTGGGCATGGTCAGGAAGATGACCGACAAAGCCGCCGAAGAGCCGGAAAAGGCGATTGCCTTTCAGGGCGCGCCTGGTGCCAACTCGCACCTGGCGGCGCTCGACTACGCGCCGGAAGGCCTCCCGGTGCCATGCTTTTCGTTCGAGGATGCGATCGATGCGGTGAAATATGGCTCGGCCGGCTGCGCGATCATCCCGATCGAGAATTCGTTGCATGGCCGGGTTGCCGACATCCATTTCCTGCTGCCCGAATCGGGCCTGCATATTGTCGACGAATATTTCATGCCGATCCAGCATTGCCTGATGGCGCAGTCTGCCGATGCGGTCGTGCACACGGCGATGAGCCATCCGCAGGCGCTCGGCCAGTGCCGCCACTATCTGCGCAAGCGCGGGATCATTCCCGTGGCCTATGCCGATACCGCGGCGGCGGCGGCCTTTGTCGCGCAGTCTGACGATCCGCATGCCGCCGCTATCGCACCGCGGCTGGCGGCCCAGATTTACGGCCTGCAGCCGATCGAGGAAGCGATCGAGGATGCGCCGGACAATATCACCCGTTTCGTCGTGCTTGCCCCGAAGGCAACGGTACCGGAAGCCAACGGGCCGCTGATGACGACCTTCGTGTTCGAGGTCAAAAATGTCCCGGCGGCGCTGTACAAGGCGCTGGGCTGCTTCGCGACCAACGGGGTCAACATGACCAAGCTCGAGAGCTACCAGCAGGGCAGCAGCTTTGCCGCGACCGAATTTTACGCCGATATCGAGGGCGCTCCCGGTGATCCGGCGATCGACCGGGCGCTGACCGAGCTCGGCTTCCACTGCAACAGCGTGCGGCTGCTCGGCACCTATCGGCAGGCCCGGCCGCGAACGGTTATAGACTAGCCGTTTGTCAGCGGTTCGACGATTCGACATCATTACCGAACAGCACGATCATCACGCCGAGTATCGCCAGCAGCACGAAACCGAAGCCCCTGATCCGGTTGCCCGGAATCAGGAAGGCGCGCCGCGCGGCGATTACGGTCTGCAGCGTGTAATAGAGCGCGAAGGCGCGGCTGGCGTAGGCAATGATCTGGAAAATATCGATGCTCCAGGTCAGGAACAGGCCGATCCCGACCAGGATCGCATAGCCGGTGCGCGCCTTGATCCTGCCCCTCGTCAGCTCCTCGATCAGCCCGCCCGAGCCGCTGGTATCGGCGATCGCGGCGCTGAACTGCGCGGCCAGCGCGGCGGCGACCAGCAGCAGCGGCAGGATCGGCGTGATGATCCCCATCATGTCGATGATCGCGGTTTCGGTGAGCGCGAACTGCTCGCGCTCGAAACTATAGGCGAACAGGCCGATATAGATCATGTAGATCAGCGCGCTGACGAACTGCGCCAGCCGCATCGACCGGATCCGGGTGGCGGCATCGTAATTGTGGCCCAGATAGCGGGACGTTTCAAAACCCTGCACGGTGATGATCAGGCCGAAGGCGAGCGTGATCGCCGGCCAGCCGGACAGGGCCGGCGGATGGAGGAACAGCGTGCCGGCACTGGCCTTCTGGGAGAAATACCAGGTCAGGCCGACCATCAATCCCACGATTATGGCCAGTTTCAGCGTGACGGCGCCATATTCCATCTTCTCCAGCGCCTTGAATCCGCGGGTCCAGCCGACGATCAGGATCAGGATATAGATGGTCGAGGTCAGCAGTTTGGCATTGGCAGAGCTGTCGAAGCTGGTGAGGCTGACGCCGAAGGCGCCGAACAGGTTGAGATAATAACCGACCGAGATGGTGAAGGCAAAAACCAGGGCCCAGGAAGCGGCCAGTTCCAGCCGGTCGATTCCGTCATTCTGGACCGGTTCTTCGACGTTGCGATGGAAGATATTGAACCGGATCGCCGACCCGAACAGATAGGCACCCAGGCACAGGCCGGCCATGATCGCCGGTGCTACATAGCCGTAGTCCGACACCAGTATCGGCGCGAGCACCAGAAACCCGCTGCCGATGATCGAGGCCAAAGGCGTGACCGTCGCGCGCCAGACCGGCGCCTTTGACAGGCGCGGGGCAAACAACACCACCCCGGTCGCGATCACCGACAGGACGATGAGAATATTGAATATCAATGCAAGATCCGATGGTTCCGGGTGGTGGCGAAAGCGAACGATCAGGATAGCCCTGTCGCCAGGCGATTGTCGAAGGATTTTTCGTCGATCATGCAAGGCCGATGACTATGGATGGCGGCCAGGGTCACACGGGTCACACCCCCTTCAGTGAAAAGACCTGGCGTCCGGGTCGGGCTGGTCGCGCCTGTCTTCGCCCTCATCGTCCCCGTCGTATCCTTCGGGATCCACCTTCTCCCAGAATTCCGGTTCGTCCATCATGCCGCTGCGCTCTGCGCGCGCCCACTGCAGGTCGTCCCAGTTTTCCGCGTCGTACGGATCGAGATCGGACGTGTCGATGTCCTCGGGCGGGGTCCGGGCGATACGGTCGCGTTCGTGACACATCTCGAGTCGGGCGAACAGCTCCTCATCGCTCGGTCCCGAGCGGCTGCCCCTCGAGTCGAACGTGTGGCGGGCGCGGGCTGCTTCATCCTGCCGCGCCAGCATCGCGGCGCAATCATCGCCCCGACCGATCGCCTCGACCATCGCGTCGAAATCGGCGGCGGCTTCGCGGGCGGGAGCGCCGGCCATATCGATGCCCTCGGCCCTGGCATCGAGCCGGGCCAGCGCGGCGAGCAGCAGTCCGGGCGAAAAGCGGGTGCGCTCGCCGACCTCCTCGCCATGATACCATACGGTCTCGGTCCAGCCATGGAGGCCGGTTTCGAGCAGGGTCTCCGCATAAAGATCGCGGGCATGGATCAGCGCCGCCTCCCAGGCCCGGTCAAAGGCGCGCCCTTCCTGCCGGCGACGCAGGCGATAGGCGCCTTCGCGGCTCATGCCGACATAAGCGGCCGCCGCCTTGACCGATCCACAGCGGGCGAGGGCTTCGAGAAATTCGCGCTGTTTTTCGGGGGTCCAGCTGGGCTGGGCGGATGGGGGGATATCATTGGTGCAGGGTTGGTGGTTCATGGTCGTCATTCTCTATTTGGATAAAGGAGATGGCATATATAACCTATTTGGTTTGTTGTAGGAAAGGGGTTTTCTGACCCGGTTGCTGGGTAGTCGGCAAAAGGCCTGATGTTGCGAGACGAGGACAGCCGGTGTCGTCATGATGAAACAGGTCTTGCCGTTGACGGCGCGGGACGGGTTGCGGGGCTTATTCGAGGCGCGACCGGCGCAGGCCGCGCTACGGTGGGACTAGGCCTGCGCGGCGCTTGCCTGCGGCTTGCGCTGGGCGGCGATAAAATAGAGCATTGTCCCCACCAGCAGGATCAGGCCGAGCATCTGGAAGGCCTCGGCGCTGGCGTGGCTGGCGACCCAAAGCGATGAAGCGGCGGCGAGCAGCGCGACCGGCAGGTGCCATAACGGTGCTTTCCCCGCGTCCCGGTGCTCCAGCACGGGCAATGCCAAGGCCGTCAGTAGATACATCACCAGCCGCGACAGCGTACTGGCGACAGCAAGCACCGCGAACCCGGCCCAGAGGCTGAACAGGATGGCGGCACCGCCATAGAAAAGAATCGATATGTCGGGGGTCTGGAACCGCAGCGAGACGTGCGCGAACGCGCGCGGCAGGGTGCCCTGTTCAGCCATGCCGTACGTCATCCGCGGCGTGACGATGCCCCCGGACAAGGTGTTGGCGCCGATCGAGAAAGCCGCAGCCAGCGAGAGCGCAACCACGCCGGCTTGTCCCATCAGTTCACCCGCCGCCGCGGCCAGAGCACTTCCGTCGCCGATAACCGCGGGAGCGATCGCAAGATAGGCCCAGGTCACCAGCATGTAGAAAAGCGCAACGGCCGCCAGCGTCGTCATCAGCGCCAGCGGGATATTCCTTTTGGGATCGCGCAATTCGCCGGCCGCGAATGTCCCGTTCTCGAATGCCATATAGGCATAGAAGGTCAGCAGGACGACGCTTTCGAACGCCGAAAAATCCGGCAGGCTGAGCCCGACCGCAGGGTCGCGGGTCGCAAGTCCAAGCCCCACCAGAACCAGCAGCGGGGCGAGTTTGACGACGGTCATAACGCCCAGCGTCCCCATCGACGTGCGCATGCCGACGAGGTTCACGATCGTGGTGAAGAGAATGAAGGCGACCACGGCACCTGCTCTCAGGGCCGGATCGTCCAGCACCGGAAACAAGACGGCCAGATAGGCGACGGTCACCTGGGTATTGGCTGCCACCGCGACCACGCCCGAAGCATAGCGTGTCCAGCCCGCCTGAAAGCCGACGAAAGAGCCGAACGCGGCATGGGCATAGAGGACCGGGCCGCCATGGCTGTCAAAACGGGTTGCGAGAATGGAGAACACGAGTGCCAGCGGCAGGATCAGCAGCGCACCGAACAGCATCATCCATGGTGCGAAATTGCCGACAGCGCCGACCATGATGGCGGGCAAGGCGAAAATGCCTGCGCCAATCATGCCATTCACCGGGAAAAGCGCGGTACCCCAAAAGCCCACCGTGCGCGGCAGTGTTTGAGATTCCGCCATGTTTCCCCCTGGATGCCCTTGCATTCGCTACACCGGAATCCGGTCATGCGCAAGCAGGGCTCCCGGGCCCGGATCGGACATATTATGCCCAGACGATTACGGGTCTAACTGAAAAGCGGGCAAAAGGGCGAGCCACTCTCGCGCTTACCGGACTGTGGGGGATTATTTCCGGCGTTTCTTGCGCGCCGCATAGCGCTCGTCGCGGGCAGCCTTTTTCTCGGTCTCGGTCAGGCCCAGCGCAAGCTTCGGCTTGGCCTTTTCCTTTGCGGCCTTGCGGTCGGCTTTCTCCTGCTCGAATGCGGCGCGTTTCTCTGCGCTGGCGGCGGCCTGTTTCTGCTCGCGGGCGAGCTCGGCGGCCTTGCGCTCGGCCAGGATTTCCGGGCTGAGGGGCTTTTTGGCCTTCAGTTTCTTGAGCGCGTCCTGCTTGGCCTTGGCGGCCATACGGGTGCGTTCCTGGAAACCTGGTTCTGAAAATGGCGGCATATGCGTTGACAATTCCTTGCTGGTGATGCGGTTTCGCGATCGGATGTGACCCGAAAGCAGCTGCCCCTACAGACAATGGGGCCATCGGGCAATGTTTAAGCGCCCGCGCCGGATGATGCCGGATTTAAGCCTACCGTCGGGAACCATCGGTGCGTCCGGACGTAAAAGGACCATCAGCCGGCGGCTTCGCACCGCCGGTGCCGATCCGCGGCTGTGTTCGCCGGTCGAGCCGCAGCCAACAATCGCCTTTAGGGAAGGATGCCGTCACCATGGAAACCACAGAACTGACCGTCAACGGCAAAAGCCACAGGCTGGAGGCCGACAGCCGGGTGACCCTGCTCGACGCGCTGCGCAACCATCTCGGGCTGACCGGCAGCAAGAAAGGCTGTGACCATGGCCAGTGCGGGGCCTGTACGGTGATCGTCGAGGGGCGGCGGATCAACAGCTGCCTGACGCTGGCCTGCATGCACGACGGCGACGAGATCACCACGATCGAGGGGCTGGGCGAACCCGGCAACCTGTCCGACCTGCAGGCGGCCTTTGTCGCGCATGACGGGTTCCAGTGCGGCTATTGCACGCCGGGGCAAATCTGTTCGGCGACGGCGATGATCGAGGAAGCGAAGGCGGGGTGGCCGAGCTTTGTATCGGACGATCTCGCGGGGCCGGATCGACTGAACGACGAGGAAATATCGGAGCGGATGAGCGGCAATCTGTGCCGCTGCGCCGCTTACCCCAATATCGTCGATGCGATCCGCCAGGTTGCGGGAGGCAAGCCATGAAGCCCTTTACCTATGCCAGAGCGCGTGACCGCGCCGATGCGACCAGTCGGGCCGCGGACGATGCGACCCTTATCGCCGGCGGCACCAATCTGCTCGACCTGATGAAGCTCGAGGTGATGGCGCCGGACAAGCTGGTCGACATCAACCGGCTGGACCTGGGCGAGATCGGCGAGACCGACGACGGCGGGCTCCGGATCGGCGCGCTGGTCAGCAACAGCGACTGCGCCGCCCATGTTCGCGTGCGGCAGGTCTATCCCGTGCTGTCGCGGGCGATCCTCGCCGGCGCCAGCGGCCAGTTGCGCAACAAGGCGACGACCGGCGGCAACCTGTGCCAGCGGACGCGCTGCTATTATTTCTACGACACGGCGATGCCGTGCAACAAGCGCGAGCCGGGCTCCGGCTGCCAGGCGCTGCAGGGCTTCAACCGGATCCACGCGATCCTGGGCGCGAGCGACGCCTGTATCGCCACCTATCCCGGCGACATGGCGGTGGCGATGACGGCGCTGGATGCCGCGGTCGAGATCGAAGGCGCGGATGGCGAGGTCCGGCTGGTGCCGGTCCGGGATTTTCACCGGCTGCCCGGGAATCATCCGGAAAAGGACAATATCCTCGAGACCGGCGATCTGATCACCGCCGTGATCCTGCCGCCGCCGGTGGAGGGCCGGCAGATATACCGCAAGGTCCGCGACCGCGCCTCCTATGCCTTTGCGCTCTGCTCGATGGCGGCGGTGGTCGAAATGGACGGCGACACGATCGCCTCGGCCGCGCTGGCCTTTGGCGGGCTGGCGCACAAGCCGTGGCGCGACGAGACGGTCGAGGCGATGCTGGTCGGGGAAAAGCCGAGCGCAGCCTTGTTCGGCCGGGCCGCGGATCAGCTGCTGGCCGAAGCCAGGGGCCAGGGCAGCAATGATTTCAAGATACCGTTGACCCGGCGGGTGCTGATCTCCGTCCTCACAGAAGCCACGCATGAAGGAGCCGCCGCATGACCGCGCATCAGAAAATGGACGAGGCGGACGACCGCAACCGGTTGGACGATATGGTGCAGGGGCTGGTCGGGACGCCGATGGACCGTCCCGACGGTCCGCTCAAGGTTTCAGGCCAGGCGACCTATGCGCACGAATGGGATGTGCCGGACAGGCTCTACGGCGTGCTGGTCCGCGCGACCATCGCCAAGGGCCGCGTGACCGATGTCGCCAGCGGCGCGCTTGTCGGCAAGAATGGCGTGCGTGCGGTGATCACCGACGACCGGCTGCTGCGGCGGCCGGCGCAGGGCGGGGCCGACGAAGCACCGCCGCAGGGGGCAAAGCAGGTTGACTATTTCGGCCAGCCGATCGCGCTGGTGGTCGCGGAGACGTTCGAACAGGCGCGCCACGGGGCGAACATCCTGGAAGTCAGCTACGAGATCGAGGGTAATGCGGCCCTTGATCCCGAGGCAGAGGATACAGACACCGATCTGCCGGAAGACGACCAGCTCGACCAGGGCGACCTCGACCAGGCGATGCGGGACGCGGCGTTCACCGTTGACCAGGTCTATCGCACGCCGGGCCACAACAGCGCGGCGATGGAACCGCATTGCGCGATCGCCAGCTGGGACGGCGACAAGCTGACCCTGCGCGGCAGCTACCAGATGCTCAATTTCAATATCAACGAACTGGCCGATGCGCTGCATATCGTGCCGGACAATATCCGCATGCTGTCGCCCTATGTCGGCGGCGGCTTCGGCTCCAAGCTGGGCATTTCGCCGGAAGCGGTGTCCGCCGCGCTGGCCGCCAAGGAAGTGGGCCAGCCGGTCTGCGTTGCCCTGTCGCGGCCGCAGGTGTTCGAAACCACCATGCGGCGGTCGGAAACGCGGCAGCATGTCCGTCTGGCCTGCGGCAAAGATGGTGTGCTGACCGGGATCGGCCATGAATGCCTGGTGTCCAACCTGCCCGGGGAAAGTTTCCACGAACCGGTCACGCAGGCGACGCATTTTCTCTATGGCGGCCAGCATCGCAGACTCGGTATCGAGGTGGCGCGGGTCAACCGGACCTGCGGCGGCTCGGTCCGCGCACCGGGCGAGGCGGTCGGAATGCAGGTGCTGGAAAATGCCCTGGACGAGCTGGCGGAAGCGGCCGGCATCGATCCGGTCGAGCTGAGAAAGCGCAATGTGCCGGACCGCCATCCCGAGCAGGACATCCCCTATTCCTCGCGCCGCTTCGTCGAGGCGCTGGACGAGGGCGCCAGACGGTTTCAGTGGGACCAGCGCAACAAGAAGCCGGGATCGCGGCGCGAAGGCGACTGGCTGATCGGCCATGGCATGGCCGGTGCGGCCCGGGTCAATATCCTGTCGGAAGCCAAGGCCAGGGTGACGCTGCAGGCGGATGGCAGCGCGCTGGTCGAAACCGACATGACCGATATCGGCACCGGCACCTATGCGATCCTGACGCAGGTTGCAGGCGAGATGCTCGGACTGTCGGCAGAGAAGGTCGAGACGAGACTGGGCGACAGCGATTTTCCGCGCGGCCCGGGATCGGGCGGCTCCTGGGGCGCTGCCTCCACCGGTTCTGCGGTGTTTCTGGCCTGCGAGGAGATTCGCGCGACGATTGCCGGAAGGCTGGGGATCAAGGAAGACCAGCTGACACTGGCCGACGGCAAGGCAGGGAATGGCGAGGCGGCCCGGCCGCTTGCGGATATTCTGGCAGGAGAGGCGATCGAGGCGGTCGGCCATATCGAACCCGGTCAGACGCTCGAGGAAATGCAGCAGGCCACGTACGGATCCTATTTTGCCGAGGTCGCGGTCAATGCCGTGACCGGCGAAACCCGGGTCCGGCGGATGCTCGGGGTGTTCGGCGCGGGCCGGATCCTGAACGAGAAAACCGCAACCTCGCAATGCTATGGCGGCATGATCTGGGGGATCGGCAGCGCCCTGACCGAGGAACTGGTGTTCGACAACCGCGATGGCCACATTGTAAACAATGATCTGGCGGAATATCATGTCCCGGTCAATCTGGACGTGCCGCAGATCGAGGTCGTGTTGCTCGAGGAGCGGGACGAATGGGCCAGCCCGATCCAGGCGAAGGGCATTGGCGAACTCGGCATATGCGGCGCAGCGGCCGCGGTGACCAACGCGATCTACAATGCGACCGGAATCCGCGTGCGCGATTATCCGGCGACCCTGGACAAGCTGCTGGCCGACCTGCCGGACGCCTAGGCCACGGTCGACGGGCCGGAAGGCCCGGTGATCTGCCTTTCCTTCCTCAGCTGACGCGCGGCGCCTTTAATGATTTATTGGGGCTTTACCAATAAGGCGGGCGGCATATCTGTCGTTATTGCCCGAATGGGGCGGCGACGCAGAGGTCCGGGGGGGACAATGACTTTTTCACGGCGCCACTTCATGGCGAGTGCCGGCATTGCCGGGTTTGCAGGCCTGACCGGATGCACTGGCCGGTTCGGTTCGTCCAATTCCTATCTGACGCCGGTCATGCGACCGGAATATCACAATATCGTCACCCACTGGTGCGACGTCATGCTGCAGCAGCTTCGCGATCAGCGGGTGCCGCCGCCACGCGCGGCCTATAATCTGGCGCTGCCGACGGCAGCAGGCTTCCTGGCCGCGAACGGTATTCTGCAGGTCTATGACGATCCCTTTGCCATCGGTCCCGGACCGGTGGGAGCGGATCCCGAAATGGCCTATGGTGTCGCCTTTGCCACCGCGGCCTCGGAAGCCTTCCAGCAGCCCTTTGTCGGCGAGCGCATGGATTTTGCCCGCGCGATCCCCGATGGCGAGGCCAAGTCTCTCGGTGCCGCATGGGGGCGACAGGTGGGCCTGAAAATCGTCAGGATGCGGACTCGCGACGGATCGCAGCCGAGCAAGGTCAACTATTATCTGGACCGCTACCGGCGGCGCCACGATGCGCTGCAATGGACGCCGACCGGCCCGCTATACAGCGCCAAGCCCGGCCCGGCCTTTGACAGTTTCTCGCGACCGCTGTTTCCGGGCCACGGCCAGATCACACCCTGGACCATGGGGCGCACCGAAAATTTCCGGACCGCGCCCTTTCATGACCCGGCCAGTCCCGAATTTGCGAGGGATTTTGCCCAGGTCCGGGCTTTGGGCGCTGCCGACAGCCGGGAGCGGACCGCCGACCAGAGCGAGATCGCGATGTTCTGGGAAGACGGCCCCTGGGGCATCACGCCGCCCGGCCATTATATGCTGATCGCGATCCAGGTGCTGCAGGACCGCAACCTGTCCTTCATCGAATGGGCGCGGGCGATGGCCCTGATCGGGATGACCCAGTGCGACGCCTCGATCCAGGCCTGGGACACCAAATATCGGCACGACGTGATCCGGCCGGAAACCGCGATCCGCCACCGTGCCCCCGCATTCCGCAATCCCGATCCCGGGGTCGAGCGGGACAGGCAGTGGCGCAGCTATATCCCGACCCCCGAATTCCCGTCCTATACATCGGGCCACTCGACCTTCGGGGCCGCGGGCGCGCGGATGATCGCGCATATCATCGGCACGGATCAGGTGCGCTTTTCGCACCAGTCACCCGATCAGGTCCTGTGGCCGCGATTGCGCGGCATCACCCGGCACTGGAACAGCCTCAGCCAGGCCGCCGACGAGAATGGCATGAGCCGCATCTATGGCGGTGTGCACTGGATGCGGGATCATCTGGTTGCGATGGAGGCCGGCAAGGCGATCGCCGACCATGCCCATGCCCGCTATTTCCGGCGGAGGGTCTGATGATGCTGTCCGGATATGCACGCCCGCTATTCCTGCCGGTTGCGCTGGCGGCGGTGACGCTCCCTGCCGGCCCGGCCAGCGCGCAGATCAGTCTCAACTATGACAATCTTTCCTCTTTCGAAGAGCCGCTGGCATTTGAAATCGGGCAAGCCACGGTGCTGGTCGGCGGTGTCGTCGATGTGCCGGTCACGCTGCCGCTGGACAACAGCATTTTCGACAATGATGTCGATGTCAGCCTGATCACCAATCTCGACATCAGCATCGAGATGCAGCTCGCCAACCGCTGGAACGTCGGCGTATCCTATTTTGGCCAATATGATGAAACTGCCAATGACTATGAGGACAATGTCGCCGGTTTCGTCCGCACCAGCTGGGGCAGCCTGATCGGCGGCAATGTCGACGGACTGGTGCGTGAGACGACAAGACGGCGGCGCGGTACCGGCAATGCGTTTCTGGCCTTTGATGATTTCTACGGACGCATCAACCGGTGGGGCGGCGGCTACAGCGGACGCTTCGGCCCCGCGACTGTCACCGGCATTGTCGACGGGGACGGCCATTTCGAGCTGGGCGGGGAATTTCAGCGGCCGATCGGCCGGAAAGACTATCGCATCACCACCCGCATCGCGAGGGCGCGCTACCTGGCCGCCGACGGGGTGACCGGTTTTGCCACCTATGGCGCGGGTGCGGTCGGCGAATTTGTCTACGGCAGCAGCCTGTTCGATCTGGGTGTCGGCTACGAGAATCTGCAGGCAGGCGCGCTCGATCTCGATCGCTGGTATGTGTCTGGCGGCGCGCAGACAAAAATTGGCGTGCTCAGCCTGTCCGCCGCCGGTCACTATGGCGAGCTGGACGGAACGCCGGAATCGTCGGCATCGCTGGGTGTCCGCTATGACATTGCGCGGGGTCTGTCGACCAATCTGGGGGTCAACACGCGCAAGGCTGAGATTGCGCGCGGCGGCATCTCGATCGTCGATGAGGATGAAACCAGCGCCACCGCTTCGGTGCGCTACAGTTTCTAGGCGCCAGGCCGTCTAGCGACCGGCGAGCTTCTTCGCTTCCGCCAGATGGGTCCGGCCGATGCGGATTTCGGTGCCGCATTTCAGGCAGGCCATCCACACGCCGCCGCCGTCGTGGCGCAGGCCGGCAATCCAGTCGCGGCGGACCAGATGGGAGCGGTGCAGCCGGATGAACTCTTCCGGGTCGAGCCGTTCTTCCAGCCCGGTGATCGTCTGGTGCAGCAGATAGCTGACTGGGCCGACATGCAGCCGCATATAGTCGCGTTCGGCCTCGACCCGGTCGATTTCGGTGGCGACGATGCGGCGCAGCTCGGACTTGTAGGGGACCCAGAATTCTTCCGCCCAGGGCGAATCCTCGCCGTCGCTGGTGCGCGGTTCTGCCGTGCGTTCGCGGACCCGGGAAATGGCCAGACCGAGCCGCTGGTTGTCGACCGGCTTCAGGACATAGTCGATCGCGGCGACGTCAAAAGCTTCCACGGCAAAGCGGTCAAAGGCGGTGACGAAGATTATGGCCGGCGCATCGGGCTTGCCGGATAGAGCCCGCGCGACATCCAGGCCGTCCTTGCCAGGCATGGCGATATCGAGCAGCAGCAGGTCGGGTTTCAATTGCTCGGTCAGTCGCAGCGCCGCCTCGCCGTCGCTGGCGGTGCCGATCAGGTTGATGTCCGGCTGTCGCGCACAGAGCAGTTGCAGGCGTTCGATCGCGAGCGGCTCATCGTCGACGATCAATGTGGTCAGCGGTTTGCGTTCGGTGTCTTCGGTCATGGGTTATCCAGCATCAGGGGCAGGGTAAGCTGTGCAATATAGCCGCCTTCTTCCGGACGTACAGTCTGCAGGCTGGCTTGCCGGCCAAAGCGGGTCTCGAGCCGGTCGCGGACATTGGCGAGGCCGATGCCGCTGCTTGTATCCTCGTCGTGCAGATCGACCGGACGCGGATCGCCGTCATCGGCCACGGTGAGGATCAGATTGTCGCCATCCGACCGCGCGCTGATCGTGATCGTGACCGGTCGCTTGCTGTGGGCGACGCTGTGCTTGATCGCATTTTCGACCAGCGGCTGCAGGATCAGCCCGGGCACCAGCACGCCCAGCAGGTCGTCGGGGATGTGGACCTTTGTCCGGAGCCGTTCCGGGAAGCGGACCGCCTCGATATCCAGATAGAGATTCTGCAGATGGACTTCTTCCGACAGCGGTACGTCTTCCAGCGGATCGCCGGACAGGCTGGTGCGATAGAATTTCGACAGGTTGAGGATCATCTCCTCCGCCTCTTCCGGCTGGCTGCGCATGACCAGGGTGCTGAGGCTGTTGAGCGTGTTGAACAGGAAATGCGGGTTGACCTGATAGCGCAGCGATCGCAGCTCCGCATCCTGGGCGGCCTGGGCAAAGCGGGCCGCCTTGCGCTCGATCTGGCGGACCTCTCCGGCATAGCTCAGGGTCAGGTAGAGCGAGGCCCAGCTGACGATGAAGAAAAAGCGCGAGGTGGCGTCTTCCGAGATCGCCTTGAGGGCGAAATTTTCCTGTCCCATATATTTGCGCATTTCCTCGACATGCGCCTCGTCCCAGAGATTCTCCGGATAATAGATGTTGAAAACCAGATGGTTGAACGAGGCGATGATGATCGCGCAGGGGATGGCGGCGGCGAAAGCGGTGATGATCCTGGTCGAGAGCGCCTTGTCCTCGAACTGCCGCAGAACGAGATACAGCAGATAGGTGATGCCGATCCCGAAAATCGTCACGACAATGCGCCGCATCGCCATCTCGCCCTGCGCCGGCCAGTCGCCGATCGATGCGCGGAGCGTCAGCACGACCACGTAGAAAAGCCAGAATCCCAGTATCGAGAGGATCGCAACCTGATGCCCGACAGACGGCTTGTGATTTCCCAGTTCGAATTTTCTCATAAATATATGCAATTCACCATTTCAAAGCAGCTTAGGGCAATATGGTATCGATTGTCTCTAGGGGAATCGTGACCGGTCGAAACAGGCTTGCGGTTGGTCGAAACTTTCTAAGCCATGCGCGCAATTTTCCGAATTTTCCGCTCCAAAGCGCAATAAATCTGCCCATGCTTAACCAAATGCTAACCATGTTTGGGTCAAATGTCCCTGTGGCAAAAGTCCACAAGGAGTTGCGACGATATGAGCAAGGAAATACGCCCCGTTCCCGGCGCCATGACGCTGACCGAAATCAAGGAATTCGCGGGCTTCAGCTCTGCCGCCCAGCGCTATATCCGCCGTTCGCTCGATGTCGGGCTCGAGCGGTCCGATGCGATTGAAACCTGGTCGCGCGACAAGGTCGAGGAAGCCGGCATCAAGGTCCAGATATCCCTGTACCGGCGGCTTGCCGAGATTCGTAAGGCCATTCCGCAGGATTGCGCGATCGACAGCATCGAAGCCTTCATGCCGTCGCTGATTTCCCTTGCCGCCTATGACCTCGGTCAGGGCCGCATCCAGACTTTCCCGGCGTTCCGATTTCTCTACGAGCGGCTGCTGGGCCCGGATTCACGTCCCTGGCTGCCCGGTGCCTTTTGCGCGGCAGCGGCCTTGCCGCACCTGCACCCGAAAACCCGCAAGGGCCTCCTGCAGTCGATCAGCGAAGCCGCCGCGACCGCGCCGGGCTGGTCCAACCGGGAACCCAGTTTCTTCCCGGAATGGGTCGAAAAAGTCGACATGAGCAAGGCGGCCCACTGACCGCATCCGGTCAGGTGGTCGCAGGTTTTCCCGTCATCGCCGCTTCATAGTCGCTTTCGGCGCGCTGGATGAGATGCCGGTCATCCTCGTTCCACGGATGGAATCCGGGCAGGAAAAATTTGCACCACGGGATGATGATCGCGCGGGCAATGCCCGGCCTGACCAGCAGGAATTTCAGCAATCCGAGCTTTACGCGCCAGCCGGTCATGCCGTCCTGAGCGAGCAGGTCGAGCGAGTCATTCCAGCGGTTGCCCCAGAAATTGCGCGTGATCACCAGCATCATCAGCGCCTTCACCTTCCAGCGCTGCCAGCGGCTCCAGTCGCGGGTCGCGTATAGCCATGTGTCATAGGCGACGCCCTTGTGCTCGATCTCTTCGAGCGCGTGCCAGCGCCACAGCTCGGCGGTTTCCGGATCGGAATCCTGCCAGTGCCGGGGATTGGACAGGAATTGCTGCGCCATGATTGCGGTAAAATGTTCCAGGATCATCGTCGCGGCCAGATTGGCGATCTTGGGCCGGTCCCTGGTCATCGCCAGCGATTCGATGATGCGCTGTTCGATCCGGCTGGTGTCATAGCCGTTTTCCTCGACCCGGCGGTTCAGCGCCAGATGCTCGCGGCTGTGGATCACTTCCTGCTGGATGAAGGCGCGGATTTCCTTTTGCAGCTTCTGCGGCGTCTGATCGCGGAATTGCTTCACGCTTTCGATGAAAAATGCCTCGCCGCGCGGAAAGGTGAGCGACAGGCAATTGTAGAAGGCGGTCGCGACCGGGTCGCCATTCTGCCAATATTTGTCGGGATCATATCCCTCGTCACGGCCAAAACGGCGGTCGCGGGGGGTAATTTCATGGCCTGCGGGCGTGGGGGTCTGGATCGTTTCCGGTTCGGCGCTGACGGAGCCAGGCATATTCATCATCTGTTTCCATTTTGCGAAATGCAGACTATAGCTAACATGAATGATAATAAGGCTGCTTACATAAATGTCAATAGCGAAACGCCGTCTCTCGCCCGAAGAAAGCCGCGGCATGGCGCTGGCCGCCGCCCGCGATCTGCTGATCGAAACCGGCCCGCAGTCGGTCACGTTAAAAGCCGTTGCCGGTCGGATCGGCCGCACCCATGCCAATCTCCTGCACCATTTCGGTTCCGCCTCCGGCCTGCAAAAGGCGCTGGCTGCCTATCTGTCGGATGAAGTCTGCGGCATGATCGCGCAGGCGATCCTGAAATCCCGATCCGGGGAAGGCAGCGTGCGCGACATTGTCGACCTGACCTTCGATGCCTTTGACAAGCAGGGTGCCGCGGCGCTCTGGTCCTGGATGATGCTGACCGGCAACGAAGATGCGCTCGACCCGATCGTCGACGCGATCCACGCCCTGGTCGACGACATGGGCGAGGAAGGCCATGAAGACCGCGAGATGCATGAAGACACGCTGACGCTGGTGCTGATGGCGCTGGGCGATGCGTTGATCGGCGAACGGCTATCCCGTTCGCTGGGTCTCTCCCGCGATTCGGCCCGTGACATAGCGGAGCGGCGACTGGAGCATGCGCTGGAACAGGAAAATTAATCCTCGCCCATTGCCTGGAGACGGGTCGGTCGACCCCGCATAGATCCTCCCCGCAAACGGGGATGATCTATTCCTTCCGGAACCAAGGACTCGGGCCCCGCTCAGTCCCTGGCAAACAGCTGGTCGTCGCTGGCAAAGGCCTTGAACTCCAGCGCATTGCCGCTCGGATCCTGGAAAAACATCGTCGCCTGTTCCCCGACCTGTCCGCGGAAGCGGATCGTGGGCGGGATGACGAACGTCACCCCCGCTGCGGTCAGCCGGTCTGCCAGATCCTGCCACGCCGGCATCGTCAGCACGACGCCGAAATGCGGCACCGGAACCGCTTCGCCATCGACCGGATTGACCAAGGGCCGTGCGGCGAAATTCTCGTCGAGATGGGTGACAATCTGATGCCCGTACAGGCTGAAATCAATCCAGTGCGTATCGCTTCGGCCTTCTTCGCAGCCGAGCAATCCGCCGTAGAAGTTGCGTGCGGCCTGGAGATCATCCACCGGGAAGGCGAGATGGAAGGGGCGAAGGGCGGTCGGGGATTCAGTGTTCATTGCGGGGCTGCTTTTCCTCTGGTGCGGCGAGAACAAAACAATGGTCAAAATCCAGATCGGACCCCTTGCCCATCGATTCCCGCTTTTTGGCGTCGGCCAGCATCGCTTCGCGGCTCTGCGTCAGCAATATATCGCTCTCCTGGCCGCTCAGCCCCTCGGCCCGCAGCTGGTCGCGGGCGCGGCTGTCGAGCACGGCGGCCAGCGTCTTCAGATCCTGCGCGGTCTTGGACAGGCCCTCGCGGTTGTGGACCTCTTCATAGGCCAGCTGGAGCATTCCGGCACACTGGGTCAGGTCGGGCTTTGGCTTAGGCGGAACCGCCGCATCGAGCAGGGGCAGGCAGGTTGCCATTTCGCTTCTGACCAGCGCGTCCGGATCGGCCGCGTTCTTGGCCATGGCCTGGTGGCCTGCCACCGCGCCCAGTATCTCCTCGCGCACCTGTTCCCTGGTTCGGCCGGTCTCGGCCATGATCCGCTCACCGACCAGCCCGGCGTAGGTTGCCCCGCGTTCGGTCAGCAGCGGATAGTCGAGCGCGCTTTCGACGCCGCGCTCCTGTTCCGAAGCGACGATCGCCAGCACCGCGACGCAGGACAGGTCGCGCCGCTGGTTGTCGTCGAGCGGTACCGGGGGCATGGTCGCTGGTTGAGACAGGGCCAGCATCAGAAAGGGAAGGAGGTTCATCCGCGGATGATAGCAAGCAAATCGCGCTTTGGGCAATTAGCAATTGAATGGTAATCACTAACACGGCAAAAGCCGCCGGTGTCAAACATCCACAACATGATCGCTCGCCATCCCTACGGATTCTCGCTGCTGGCCGGCGGGCTGAGCGCGACCGGCTTCGCCCCGCTCAATCTCTGGCCGCTGACAATAGCGATGCTCGTCCTGTGGATGGCCATCCTGAACCAGGCGCAGAGCCGGAAAGCGGCCTTTTTCAGCGGCTGGCTGTTTGGCCTGGGTCATTTTGTGGTCGGGCTGAACTGGATCGCCAAGGCTTTTACCTTCCAGGCAGCGATGCCGGAATGGCTCGGCTATGTGGCGGTGGTGCTGCTGTCTCTCTATCTGGCCGTCTATCCGGCGCTGGCGGCGCTGGGAGGCTGGTGGATCGGCAAGGGCAGGCCGCTGGTGCTGGTCATCGCGCTGGCCGGGATGTGGATTGTCACCGAATGGCTCCGCAGCTGGGTGTTCAGCGGCTTCATCTGGAATCCCCTGGGGGCGGCCGCATTGCCGCTCGGACGGATGCCGGACCTCGGCATGTTTATCGGCTCCTATGGCCTGTCGGCGCTGCTGTTTGCCGGAGCCGGCGGGCTGTGGCTGCTGTTCCTGCGCAGCTGGCGAGCGGGGCTGCCGCTGATCCTTCTGTTCGCCGGACTCGCGCTATGGCCCCATCATGAGGCAAGGCCGATTCCTGCGGACCAGCCGCTGATTACCGTGGTCCAGCCCAATATCGGCCAGCAGGACAAATGGCAGGCCGGCTATGAAGAGCAGAATCTGGCAAAGCTGGCGCAGCTGACCCTGCGGGAAGACGACAGGCCGCGGATCATCTTCTGGCCGGAAGCGGCGATTCCCGACTATCTCGAAACCGGTTATCCGGAACGCTATTATTACGGCCGGCCGCCGGAATTCGTCCGCCAGCAACTCGCTGCGCTGATGAAACCCGAAGATGTGCTGGTGCTGGGGGCGCTCAAGCTGGAATTTGACGAGGCCGGAGACCGGGCGGCCGGTGCCCGCAACAGCGTCTTTGCCATGGATGCGCAGCGCGAATTGCTCGGCCGCTATGACAAGTCCCATCTCGTACCCTATGGCGAATATCTGCCGATGCGGCCGTTATTGTCGGCGATCGGCCTGTCCCGTCTCGCACCGGGCGATTTCGATTTCTGGCCGGGGCCGGGAGCCCGTTCGATCGATCTCGGCAAGTTCGGCAAGGTCGGCCTACAGGTCTGCTATGAAATCATCTTCTCCGGCCGGGTTGTCGACAGGGACGATCGCCCGGGCTTCATCTTCAACCCCTCGAACGACGCCTGGTTCGGCAGCTGGGGGCCACCGCAGCATCTGGCCCAGGCCCGCTTGCGGGCGATCGAGGAGGGGCTGCCGATCATCCGTTCCACCCCGACCGGAATTTCGGCCGTGATTGATGCCAATGGAACAATAAGAGCCAGCGTCCCGATGGGACAGGCCGGGCGGATCGACAGCCGTCTGCCGCAGGCCAAGGCGCCACCGCTTTTCGCGCGATATGGCAACGTCTTGCCGCTCGGTTTGGCGCTGATTTTGCTGCTATCTGCCATTGCCATCCGCGTGCGCGCTCGTTAAAGCGCATATAAACATTTCCTTATGTCCCATAGGTCAGCCTCTTTCTGACCGAAAATCAGGAATTTACCATGCGTTCAGAATTCATCTTCACCTCCGAATCGGTCTCCGAAGGCCATCCTGACAAGGTCTCCGACCAGATCTCCGACGCGATCGTCGATCTGTTCCTGTCCAAGGATCCGGAAGCGCGGGTGGCGTGCGAAACGCTGACCACCACCGACCGGGTGGTATTGGCCGGCGAAGTGCGCGGCCGGGGCATGATCGACACCAACGGCAACTGGGCGCCCGGCGCGCAGGACGAGATCGAGGCCGCGGTTCGCGAAACCGTCAAGGCGATCGGCTATGAGCAGGACGGCTTTCACTGGCAGAACCTGACCTTTGAAAATTATCTCCACCCGCAGTCGGCGCATATCGCCCAGGGCGTGGACGAGAGCGGCAACAAGGACGAGGGTGCCGGCGACCAGGGGATCATGTTCGGCTATGCCAGCGACGAAACGCCGGAACTGATGCCGGCCACGCTGCATTATTCGCACCAGATACTGAAGCAGATGGCGAACGATCGTCACAGCGGCAAGGCACCGTTTCTGGAGCCCGACAGCAAGAGCCAGGTGACCCTGCGCTACGTCAATGAAATGCCGGTCGAAGCGATTGCGCTGGTCGTTTCCACCCAGCATGCGCCGGGCTATTACAAGGACAGCGACAATCCCGAACTTTATCAGGAATTGCGCGACTATGTGATGGGCGTGTTCCATCAGGTGCTGCCGGAAGGCTTTATCACCGACAAGACGGTGATTCACGTCAATCCCACCGGTCGCTTTGAAATCGGCGGCCCCGACGGCGACGCCGGTCTCACCGGTCGCAAGATCATCGTCGACACCTACGGCGGCGCCAGCCCGCACGGCGGTGGTGCATTTTCCGGCAAGGACCCGACCAAGGTCGATCGCTCGGCCGCCTATATCACGCGCTATCTGGCGAAGAATGTCGTCGCCGCAGGGCTGGCAAAACGCTGCGCGATCCAGCTGTCCTATGCAATTGGTATCGCCGAACCCCTGTCGATCAACGTCGATCTGCACGGCACCGGCACGGTGAGCGAAGAGAAGCTGGAAGAAATATTGCCACAGCTCGTGCGCCTGACCCCCAAGGGCATCCGCACCCATCTCGGCCTCAACAAGCCCATCTACAGCCCGACCGCTGCCTATGGCCATTTCGGCCGCAATGCGGAGGGTGATCTGTTCACCTGGGAAAAGACCGATCTGGTGGATGCGCTGAAAGCTGCGCTCTGAGGCTGATATGTCAGCTATAATGCCAGATCGATGACCGCATATAAGGACGGAGATCCGACCACGATCCGCCAGCTCTATGGCCGGCGCCAGGGTCACGCGCTGCGCGATCAGCAGGTGGAGCTGGTGGAAAAACTGCTGCCGCAAATTGCCGTGCCCACAGAAGGCCCGGTGACCGCGGCGGCACTGTTCGACGGCGACCGTCCGCTGCATTTCGAGATCGGCTTTGGCGCCGGTGAGCATCTGGCGAGCCGGGCCGACATGCTGCCCGATCACGGCTTCATCGGTTGCGAACCCTATCTCAACGGCGTCGTTGGCGCGCTGCAGCATGTTCGTGACCAGCATCTCGGCAATGTTCGTCTGCACATGGGCAATGCCCTCGACGTGCTCGAACGGATCCCGGACGGTTCGCTGAGCTTTGTCTACCTGCTCCATCCCGACCCATGGCCGAAGGCACGTCATGCCAAGCGGCGGTTCATGAATCACGGGCCGGTCGACCTGATCGCAGCCAAGCTGAAACCGGGGGGAGAATTTCGCTTTGGTACCGACCATCCCGTCTATCTGGAATGGGCCATGATGATCATGAGCCAGCGGGACGAGTTCGAATGGCTGTGCCAAAGTCCCCAGGACTGGACGGTCCGTCCCGGCGGCTGGCCGGAGACGCGCTATGAAGCCAAGGCCCGAAGGCAGGACCATGATGTCTGGTACTTCCGCTACCGGCGCAAGTAAACCATAGCGGATCAAAGCCGTTCATTTTCGAACGCATGGGTTTTTGCCTGTTTCCGGTCGGATACACGAAAAATTAATGATGTTTGTAAAGCATCCTGTGATGTCGATCCTTAACCTTCCTTGTCTATCCCGTGCTTAACCAAAACTTGGTCGCACAGGTTTAGAAACGTACTGGGAGGTACACAGCCAGATATGGACATTGCTCCGACTATCGCTTCTGCGGCGACCGAGATTCCTGCACAAAATCAAACCGCGACCCCGACAGACCTGCAAATCCGGGCGCGCAATCGAAATTTTGCGAGCGCCGTGATCGAACGTCGCCGCTGGGTGGGTGGTGATCCCTTTGCTTCGGCCTTTTTCAACGCCCTCTCGGTCACCTTCCCGGAAGGTGAGCTGTTTTTCATCGAGTCGCTCAAGAAATTTCGCAAGCGCGTTCCGCCGAAACTGCAGCGGGAGATCCGGGCCTTCATCCAGCAGGAGGCCATCCACAGCCGGGAGCATCATTGCTTCAACGAACATCTCAAAGATTGTGATTTTGACATCAGCCGGCTGGAAGAAGCAATTCGCAGCGTGGTCAACGGCATTCGCACCCGACCGGAGCACGCCCATCTGGTGGCGACCATGTGTATCGAGCATATCACCGCGATTCTGGCAGCCGAGGTGATCTCCAATCCGAAACATTTCGAGCATGCCGACGAAGACCAGCGCAAATTGTGGTTGTGGCACGCCTCGGAAGAGATCGAGCACAAGGGCGTGGCCTATGACACCTGGCTGCATGTGACGAAGGACTGGAATCCGCTGAAATGCTGGTTCATGCGGTGCAGCTTCATGGCCAAGATCGGCATTGGCTTCACCAAGAACCGGGCCAGGGGCGTGCTCGACCTGCTCCGCCAGGACGGTATTTCCGGACCGCGTGCGTGGCTCGGGCTGGCGCATTATGCGTTTCTCGGTGACGCGCCGTTCCGGCGAACCCTCTGGCCGCTGCTGCAATTTTTCAAGCCGGGCTTCCACCCGTGGGATATCGACGACCGGGCGCTGATTCGGCTTGCCGAAAGCGAATATGAAGCGGCGGTCATGGTCGAGGTCGAGGCTGAAGCGGAACTGGCTGCTCCGGACCTGGACGGGATCAGGAAAGTCGCCTGATCAGGCCGCCAGCGGTCGCATGGCGTCGCTCTCCTGCTCCTCGTCCAGCAGGCACGAAAATTCGACCGCCTGGACATCGCAGTTCCTGCCGCGGCTGAACCGTCCCGCCGTCTGACCGGTTGGCTGGAAGCCGAGTTTGCGCAGCACCGACCCGGATGCCGGGTTGTCGACAAAATGGCTCGCAACCAGCCGCTTGTGGCCCAGCGCGCGCGCGTTCTGCAGCACCGCCCGGCCAGCCTCGGTAGCATAGCCGCGGTTCCAGAACGGGCGACTGACCCAGTAGCCAAGTTCAATCTCGCCCTTGTCCCCCGAATCGATCCCGATGCAACCGACCAGCCTTGGCGGCCCGTCAGTGCGGCTGAATATCAGCCAGCGGGGGTGATTCCGGTCGTCGGGCAGGGACAGGAATTGCCGTGCATCCTCCAGGCGATAGGGCCAGGGCGCACGGGCCAGATTGCGGACGATCGCATCATCGTTGATCGCGGCGAAGAGCGCGCCGGCATCTTCGGGCCAGCCGGGCCTCAGCAACAATCTTGGGGTAACGGCAAACATCGGGACTCTCCATTGTCAATTTGTGACGCCCCTGTCTTGACTGATTAGCCCGCTAGCGGGTGACCGTTACAAGACCGTGACGTTACGACAGGGAGAGACAAAAAAAGGGAGAGGATGACCCTCTCCCTGAAATTGACGGTTCTGTTGAACCTGTCGGGTCATCCCTCTTGTGGACAACCCTTTATCGATTGTCCGTTTATTCTGCGGCTTCCGCCATGAGGTCGACGGACACATATTTGCGGCCGAGCTTGCCCTTGTGGAATTCCACCTTGCCATCGACGAGCGCAAACAGGGTATGGTCCTTGCCCATACCGACATTGCGACCCGGATGGGTCTTGGTTCCGCGCTGGCGGATGATGATATTGCCGGCGACAACGGCTTCGCTGCCGAATTTCTTGACGCCCAGACGACGGCCCGCGGAGTCGCGGCCGTTGCGGGATGAACCACCTGCTTTTTTATGTGCCATGGTTTAGTCCTCTTTCTTCGCAGCCGGCTTCTTGGCTGCTGGCTTTTTCGCTGGCGCTTTCTTTGCGGCAGCGGCTTTGGTTTCGGTTTTTGCAGCAGCCTTTTTCGCTGGTGCCTTTTCGGCCGGAGCCTTTTCAGCCGGAGCAGCCTTGGCTTTCGCGGCCGGCTTGTCTTCAGCAGGTACCGCTTCCTTTGCAGGAGCCGCCTTCTTCGGTGCCTTTTCGGAACCGATCGCGCTGATCTTCAATACCGTGTGCTGCTGGCGATGGCCGTTCTTGCGGCGATAGTTGTGCCGGCGGCGCTTCTTGAAGATGATGACCTTCTCGCCCTTTTCCTGTCCGAGTATCTCGGCGGATACGGTCAGGCCCTTGACGTCCTTGATGTCGTCGCCGTCTCCGGCCAGCAGAACGTCGTCCAGGGTTATCGAATCACCAGCTTCGCCAGCTAGTTTTTCGACTGCGATAATATCTCCTGCGGCAACCCGATATTGTTTGCCGCCGGTGCGCACAATTGCGAACATGGCTATGTTTCCGTTTCAAATTTATGGTTCCAGCGCACAAGACCGTTAACGCGAGTCTCTCGGCTCACGCTGGAAAGAGTGGGCAGCTAACCGATGAGGCTGGCGCTGTCAACCAGCTTAAGGCGATTTTGGCTATTCGCATCTTTCAAACAGCGCCCCCGATAGCGCCTCATATTCGACGTTGCAGACCGGATGCGGCTCTCCTAAAGAAAGGGCGATGAAAAAGCTCCCAGTTTTGCTGACCATAATCGCCTTTCCGCTCTCTGGTTGCGCGATGCAGCAGGGCGATTTTCCTTCGCTTCAGAAGCGTCCCTATGAAAACGAGCCGGCGATCGGCGAGCCGGCGGCCCCCGCCCCCCCCATTTCTTCCTTGCCCTCGGATATCCAAGGCAAGCTGGATGCCGCTGCGGCCCAGAGCCGGGCCGCGCATGACCGGTTCAAGGACAGGCTGCCGGCCGTCAGAAGCCGGGTCGATGCAGCGCGCGGCGCTGCTGTGTCGAGCGAATCGTGGGTGGTCGCGCAGATGGAACTGGCCTCGCTGGAAATGACGCGCAGTCCGTCGGTCGAGGCTTTGGCCGATATCGATCGCCTGTACCTGCAACAGCTCCAGGCCGAGGTGGACGGGGCAGCTCCCGGCGGCGCGGAGATCGTGGCCCGACAGCGGCAGACGGTCTTGCAGCAAGTGAACGACCAGCAAGGCGCGATCGAAGGGCTCAAAGAAACCATCCGCTGATGGCCTGTCCTTTGAAAAGCTAATCTATGTTTGTACCGCCGGTCCGCGGTTTCGTTACAGGCACGGCCCAGTGTAACGATCGCGGGTCTGAGTTTTGCAAAATAATAATGAAGTCTGGCAGCCGGAACGCCGCCGTTCGGGTGATCGGTCGGTCATTGATTGCACCGTCAAAATCAAGCCGCGCGACCGAAGCTTTTTCGAGAGCGAGATGTGCGATCTTTCGACCACCGGCTTTCAGGTGAATTGCCCGGCACAGCTGGAAATTGGCGCGTCCATTCTGGTGGGAATTCCCGGTCTCGAAATGCTGCCGGCCCATGTCCAGTGGAAGTCGGGCTTTACGTACGGATGCAAATTCGAGCGCGAATTATATCGGGCCGTGTTTGACCATATCGTAAAAAAGGCCCGCTGAATCGGTCCGCTACTGGCTGGCTGCTTCTATGGCCGCCTTGTGCGCCTTGGCATTCTCGACATAGTGGGCGACGCCCATGCGCATGCCGGCGATCGCCTGTTCCGGCAGGTCGCGCATGAACTTGGCGGGTGATCCCGCCCATAGCTGTCCCGAGGGGATGCGCTTGTTGGGTGTGAGGATCGCCCCGGCGGCGAGCATCGCATCGCCCTCGATCACGCAGCCATCCATCACGGTGGTGCTCAGGCCGACAAAGGCCCGGTCTTCCAGCGTGGCGCCGTGCAGCATCACCATATGACCGACCAGCACGTCGTCACCGATGATTGTCGGATTGCCATTCGGTGTCGCCGGCGTGGCGCTGTCGCAATGGATGGTGGTGCCGTCCTGGATATTGCTGCGCGCGCCAATGCGGATGAAATTGACGTCGGCGCGGATGACGCAATTGTACCAGACGCTCGATTCGGGGCCGATCTCGACGTCGCCGATGATCTTGCAGCCCGGCGCGACAAAGGCGCTGGGGTGGATTTTCGGGCTCTTGCCGTTGAACGGCAGGATCAGGGGATCGCTCATATTCTCGAATTCCATTCATCTGCGGTGATTTTATAGACGATCGTCGGGTTGAGATCGTCGCCATAATTGGGGTCGTGAAAATCCAGTTCCGGATAGTGGGCCATGCCCAGCCGTTTCATCAGGCCCCAGCTCGGCTCGTTCCCGGCCACCGTGAGCGCCACGACGAAGGGCGCGTTCCAGCGGCTGAAGGCGGCGTCCATCGACGCGCTGGCGGCTTCCTTGGCATAGCCCTGCCCCCAGGCATCTTCCCGCAGCCGCCAGCCGATCTCATGCGCGCCGGTCAGCTTCGGTTGCGGCGCATTGACCCGCTTCAGTCCGCAAAATCCCAGAATTGCTGCATCGGACTTGCGCTCGACGATCCAGAACGTGTGACCAAAGTCGCGATCATAGCCTTCGAGTCGCTTCACTGCGGCATCGAATTTTTCCTGGCTCTGCACGCCGCCCAGCCAGCGCATCACATTGCGGGTGTTGAGATGTTCCATGAACGGCTCGATATCGCTGGTGCGCCATCGGCGCAGGATCAGCCGCCCGGTTTCCAGCACGATATCGGCGGCATCGTCACCCATGCAGCAAGCGTGCCGCATCGGCGGCAAAATAGGTCAATATGCCGCTGCATCCGGCGCGCTTGAAGGCGATCAGCTTCTCCATCATCAGCGCGTCATGGTCGCCGATGCCGGCAGCGGCCCCGGCCTTGACCAGCGCATATTCGCCCGACACCTGATAGGCAAAGACCGGCACGTTGAATTCCGACTTGGCCCGATAGATGATGTCGAGATAGGCAAGGCCCGGCTTGACCATCACGCTGTCGGCGCCCTCGGCAATATCGAAGGCAATCTCGCGGATCGCCTCGTCGCTGTTGGCCGGATCCATCTGATAGGTCTTCTTGTCGCCCTTGAGCAGGCCGCCGGAGCCGACCGCGTCGCGGAACGGGCCGTAAAAGGCGCTGGCATATTTGGCGGAATAGGCCATGATCTGGACATTGTGATGATGGGCCAGTTCGAGCACATCGCGGATCGCGCCGACCCGGCCATCCATCATGTCGGACGGGGCAATGATGTCGGCGCCGGCATTGGCCTGGTTCAGCGCCTGCTTGGCCAATATGTCGAGCGTCCGGTCATTTTCGACATAGCCATGCTCGTCGATCAGCCCGTCCTGACCATGGCTGGTATAGGGATCGAGCGCGACGTCGGTCAGAATGCCGATATCATCGCCCAGCGCGTCCTTCACCGCCTTTGTGGCGCGACACATCAGGTTGTCGGGGTTGAGCGCTTCCCTGCCATCATCGCTGCGCTTGCCGGCAGGCGTATTGGGAAACAGGGCAATGCAGGGAATGCCGAGATCAAGAGCCTCGCGGGCGCGCTCGACGATGCCGTCGACCGACCAGCGCGAGACGCCCGGAAGCGACGGGATCGGTTCCTCGACGCCTTGCCCTTCGGTAATGAACAGCGGCCAGATCAGATCCGATGCTGACAGGCGATTCTCGCGAACCATCTCCCGGCTCCAGCCGTGGGTGCGTGTGCGGCGCAATCTTGCGTGCGGGAAAGAGGCTTGTTGTGTCATGGCAGATGCTTAGCCGAGCGGGGAGCGCCGCTCAACTCTTCTGTGCATCTGTTCGGCGCCAGGGTCCGGCCCTAGCTCTTCAGCGGCTTGTTGAGACGGTTGATCTCGCGCTCGGGTTCAACCTGTGCCGAGGCGCTTTTCAGCGCGCTCAGCGCGGCGCCGGGTTCGACGCGCTGCAATTTTTGCAGTTCGCCCTTGAAGCGGCGCAATTCCTGTCCGCCCAATTGTGCGCGTTCGACGAATTTGACCGACTGCGGGTTGATCGTGCGGCCGCCACGATAGAGTTCATAATGGAGATGGGGACCGGTAGACAGGCCGGTCGAGCCGATATAGCCGATAATCTGCCCCCGGCGGACCCGGCTGCCGTTGTTCACCGCGATCCGGCTCATATGGCCATAGCCGGAAGCCAGTCCGCCGCCATGCTGCAGCTTCACATAATTGCCGAAGCCGCCCTTGCGACCGGAATAGATCACGGTCCCGTCGGTAACCGCATAAATGGGGGCTCCATAGCCGCCGCCGAAATCGAGGCCGCTGTGCATGCGCTTGTAGCGCAGGATCGGATGCCGGCGCATGCCGAAGCTGGAGGTGATCCGGCCGTTGGTCGGACGGGCCAGTTCGCCGTTCGACTGGCCGACCCCGGAGGCCTCGAACCAGTTGGTCCGACCGCCGCTCTGCCATTTCAGCATCTGCGCCGTGGGCTTGCCGTCGCGCTCCAGGCCGGCATAGATCAGGTCGCCGACTTCCACCTCGCCGGTTTCGGCACGGCGGTAGGAGAGGATGATATCAAACTGGTCGTTGCTGCGAATGTCCCGTGAAACCGACATTTTCGAACCGATTATCTGCAGATATTTCTGGACGGCCCCGGAGGGTGCGCCGGCAGCGCGCGCGGACCGGTACAGGCTCGAGCCGACTGTTCCCTTGATCCGCAGCGGCGTGTCGTCGACCAGGATCGGCTTGCGGTTCAGTTTCAGCCGGTCGCCGTCGCGGACGATTTCGAGATTGAGATCGAAGCGCGCGCGAAAGGCCAGCTGGTCCAGCGGCCGTGCCTGGTTCTTTGCCGGACGGCGCCCCAAAATGACATCGATCTTGGTTCCCGGCCTGATATCGCCCAGCGTAACCGCGCCGCCGACCAGATCATTCACCTGGACGGCCTCGTCGCTGGCGACGCCGGCGCGTTGCAGCACCCGGCGCAGACTGTCGCCGCGCCCCAGCGTGGCAACCAGCTCTATCGACGGCCGTTCGGGGCTTTCCGCCAGCGGCCGGACCGCGTCGGTCGCCGCCATCCGGATACCGGTGTCGGCACCATAGGCAAGCGGTGCAATCATTTGCGAGCGGGCCTGGTCAGCGCGAAATCCGCTGAGCGGTTCCGGTCGATGTCCGGTGATCGGGCCAAAATCGGGCAGGCAGTTGATCGCGAAACCGCACAGGGCGGTCAGGGTCACCAGACCGCGAAACCATGACGGGCTGCCGATATCCACGCCGAGATCGGGGACCCAGTCGAGTTCGGCAAAATGGTCGCGCCATTCGGCGATTTTTTCCCGGACGTCAGGGGCTTCGGGTAAAGGTGATCGCAGGGGATTTGTCGCCGCGATTGCAGCCCCCTGACCGTTCAATTCGATATCATCGATACTCTTGAACAAACGCACCCCTCGGTGATGCAGGTTTTCGCCACGCATCCGATGTTTAGGCAACCTCTGTGCAGGAAGTTGGTTAAAGTCAAATTAAGCCGCCGTTCATATCCCGGACATGCGGCGAGCCGTGTAAAATCACGGTTATCCGGTCTGGCCCCGCGGTTTTTGCACAAGCCCCTTGCAACTCGCCGCCTGATCGGCTGTTGTGCGAACAATGTCCCGGTTCCCCCAGTCGTCTCTTGTCGCCGTTCTCGGCCCCACCAATACCGGCAAAACCCATCTTGCCATCGAACGCATGTGCGCCCATTCGAGCGGGATGATCGGCTTTCCGCTGCGCCTGCTGGCACGCGAGGTCTACGACCGGGTGGTGGCGCTGAAGGGCGCCAACCGGGTGGCGCTGGTCACCGGCGAGGAAAAGATCATCCCGAAGGACGCGCAATGGTTCCTGTGCACCGCCGAGGCGATGCCGATGGACCGCGAATTTGCCTTCGTCGCGATCGACGAGGCGCAGATCGGCATCGACCCGGAACGTGGCCATATATTTACCGATCGCATGCTGCATGCGCGGGGGCGCGACGAGACCATGATCCTCGGATCGGAAAGCCTGCGGCCGCTGATCGAGGCGCTCCTGCCCGACGCCGAGATCGTCACCCGTCCCCGCTTTTCGACGCTGAGCTATGCCGGTCCGCGCAAATTGTCCCGGCTGCCCCGGCGATCGGCAATTGTCGCCTTTTCGGTCGGGGATGTCTACGCGATCGCCGAGATGCTCCGGCGCCAGCACGGGGGCGCGGCGATCGTCATGGGTTCGCTGTCGCCGCAGACCCGCAACGCCCAGGTCAAGATGTACCAGGACGGCGAGGTCGACTATCTGGTCGCCACCGACGCGATCGGCATGGGGCTCAATCTCGACGTCACCCATGTAGCCTTCGCCGCACTGAAGAAATTTGACGGGCATCGCCGGCGCCGGCTGACCCTGGCCGAGATCGGCCAGATCGCCGGCCGCGCCGGGCGCCACCAGAAGGACGGCAGCTTTGGCGTGCTGTCCGGGCTGGCCAGTTCCGACGCCCTGCAGCCCGAGGAAATCGAGAATCTCGAATCGCATCGCTTTGCGCGACTGGAGTGGTTGTACTGGCGCAATGCCGAGCCCGACTTTGGCTCGGTCGAGAGCCTGATCCGCTCGCTCGAGGAACGGCCGCAAGTGCAGCGGTTGCATGCGGCACCGGAAGCGGTCGACCTGGCGGTGCTGAAGCGGCTGGCCCAGGATCCGGCGCTGTCCGCGCTTGCGGATTCGCCGGCCCGGGTGCGCCTGTTGTGGGAGGCGGCATCGATTCCCGATTTTCGCAAGGTCGGCGCGGATCACCAGGCGCGCTTTGTCGCGTCGCTCTGGCCGCATCTTGCGGCGGGTTCGGGCCGAATTCCCCACGCCCGGATGGCGCAGGAAATCGCCCGGCTCGAAAATGTCCAGGGCGATATTGCCACGCTCGGTGCGCGGATCGCTGCCGCGCGCAGCTGGAGCTATATCGCGCAAAAATCCCGATGGGTGGAACAGCCCGAGGCGATGATGGATCGCACCCGCGCCCTGGAATCGCGGCTCAGCGATGCGATGCACAGCCTGCTGACCCAGCGTTTCGTCGACAAGCGCACACGGGTGTTGCTGCGCGGTCTGCTGAAAGATACAATGCAGCAGGATGTCGTGGTCGATGAAGATGGCAGGGTGTTGGTCGAGGGACAGGAACTGGGAACACTCAAGGGCTTCCAATTTCTCGTTCCATCCGATAGCCGGAGAGAGGATCGCAAGATGCTGCTTGCGGCCGCAGAGAGATATTTGGGACGAATTATGACAGATAATGCAGACGCTCTTGCCAAGGCACCGGACTCGGTGCTGGCGCTGGTCCCCGACGCCGCCGGGCAGCCGACGATCATGTGGGGAGACAGCCGGCTGGCGGTTCTCGCCAAGGGCAAGACCCTGCTGCAGCCGGAGATCAGGTTCGAACGGTCGATCAAGGACATGCCCGCCGACGACAGCCAGAAGGTGATCGACCGGGTCAAGGCCTGGGTCGACGCGATGAAGGCCAAGCATCTGCAGGGCCTGATGACGATTGACGCGCTCGCCAATGATCCGGAAACCCCGCCGGCGGTTCGGGCCCTGTTTGCGCAGATCGTGGATGCCGGCGGCATATTGTCGCGGCGCGAGATCGACCAGGCGGTCCGTGCGCTCGACAATGACATGCGCGGCCATGCGCGCCGCGCCGGCCTGGTGTTCGGGGCCCTCGACATTTTCCACCACGCGCTGATGAAGCCCGGCGCGGTACTCTGGCGGACGGCGCTGTTCGCGGCTTATGATGCGAAGCCGATGATCGACCAGGCCCCCGACAATGCGGTGCATCTCAAGCAGGGCACATTTGCCGCCGCGGATCATGCGGCGCGGCTCGGGTTTCGCAGGATCGGCGACGAATATGTCCGGGTTGACATGGTCGAACGGCTGATCAAGCAGGCGCACGAGGCGCGCAAGCAAGGCGATATATTCGCTGTTGATTCTGCTCTGGCGACGTCGCTCGGTCTGTCGAAAGCCTGTCACGAAGCGCTGCTGGCGCTGGCGGGCTTTGTCAAAAGCGATGCTCCACCGGCCCCGTCGGAAAAGCCGGTCGTCGCGGACAGTCCGGCAGCCGAGGCTGGCTCCGATCGGCAGGAAGCGGTGGAGCCTGGGTCCGAAGCGGGCAAGGCCGAAGAGCCTGCGGCACCGGACCGCGAGGAGACGGTCGCTGCAGAAGCGGATGCCGGGCCGGTCGACCCTGCAGCAGCGCCGGAAGCACCGGCGGCAGTTGACCAATATTGGCGCTGGAAAGGCATGGCGCGCGCGCAGAAACGCACTCAGTTCAAATCCGGCGACAGCCGGGCGAAAAAGCCCAGGAATGCCCCCGTCAAGCGCAAGCCGGAGCCCGTACTGGCGACCGCCGGCGGTGCCTTTGCGGAACTGGCGGCGCTCCGGGACAGCATGAAAAAATAGGATGCGGGCTTGAACGGCAGAGCAGCGGATCCGACCCCCGCAGCGCTTCCCGCGCTGCGGATCGACAAGCTGCTCTGGTTCCTGCGCTTTGCCCATAACCGGGTGATGGCACGCAAGCTGGCGGAAAAGGGACATGTCCGGATGAACGGGCGCCGGATCGAGCGCGGCCATGTCAAGGTACGGCAGGGCGATATCCTCACCATCCCGCAGGGCCAGCTCGTGCACGTGGTGCGGATCATCGCGCTGCCGGAACGCCGGAGCAGCGCCTCGCAGGCGCAATCCTGCTACGAGATATTGCAGACTGGTAATTGAAATAGCGGCCAAACCAACTGTTGACGTGTCAGAAATTGCGCAATAGCTAGGATGAAATTTCTGACCTCGAATGACGGACCGGATTAGGGGAGTTCACGACCATATGACTTATGTTGTTACCGAAGCCTGCATCAAGTGCAAATATATGGACTGCGTTGAAGTCTGCCCGGTGGATTGCTTTTACGAAGGCGAGAATATGCTGGTCATCAACCCCAGCGAATGCATCGATTGCGGCGTCTGTGAACCGGAATGCCCTGCCGAAGCCATTCTGCCCGATACCGAAGACGGTCTCGAAAAATGGCTCGAGGTGAACACCAAATTTTCCGAAGAATGGCCGAACATCACGGTCAGCCGCGAACCGCCCGAGGATGCCGACAAGTTCAAGGGCATGGAAGGCAAGTTCGAAGCCTTCTTCTCCGAAAAGCCCGGCGACGGGGATTAAGCCCGACCCCGGGTTCAAGGCGCATCCGGCAGGCGAAAGCGTCTCGCTGGACATCACGAATGCTGTCAGAGGCCTCGCATCGGCATTTTCGGCCCATGATCAGTTGTGCATTGCAACGATAAATTGCTTTTTTGTGACGAATCTGTTAAAAGAACCTCACTTGGCGGCTGGACACCTGAGGGAACGGGTGGTGTTCGGTCGTTAAATATATGTACGAAAAGGTTTTTTCGTCGCATGATTACGAAAATCGAACGTTAGCAGCGTTCTTTTCCATTGTATCAAGAAAGGCTTTTTATGGCTGCGAATGTGCTGTCCTTTGATGTGGGCGATTATGTTGTTTACCCAAAACATGGCGTTGGCCGGGTTGTCGAGCTGCAAAATGAAGAAATTGCCGGCATGCAACTCGAACTCTATGTTTTGCGCTTCGAAAAAGAGCGGATGACCCTTCGGGTTCCGACCAACAAGGCAGAGGGCGTCGGGATGCGCAAACTGTCGTCGGACAAGACGCTCAAGGAAGCCATGGAAACGCTGAAAGCCAAGCCAAAGGTCAAGCGCTCGATGTGGTCGCGCCGCGCGCAGGAATATGAAGCGAAGATCAATTCCGGCGATCTGGTATCGATTGCCGAAGTGACCCGCGACCTGTTCCGCGCCGATGACCAGCCGGAACAAAGCTATTCCGAACGGCAGATTTTTGAGGCGGCGTCCAGCCGTCTTGCCCGCGAACTGGCGGCGATGGAAGAAACCGACGAGCCGACGGCTCTCGCGAAGATTCTGGAAATCCTCAATATCGCTGCACCGCAATATTATGAAAACAAGGACGATTGATCGACGGGCCACCGTCCTTCGTCGAAACAGACAAGGGGTTGTCACAGCGATGTGGCAGCCCTTTTTCTTTGCCGGGGTGGGAGGCGCAATATTTTGGTTGATCTCCTCAAGCGGTAGGCGTATTATTGTACTAATACAGCTATGGAGGAATAGATGAAGAAAATAGTGTTTTTGGCACCGCTGCTGATGCTCGCGGCCTGCGAGGGCTCGATCGCCGAGGCGGTCAGCGATGCGGCTTCCGGAAGCAGCAGCTTTTCCGACGGTATTCCGATCGGGACAAGCGCCAGCAATCCCGGCGAATTTGCAGGCGTAACCCTGGCCGGACCCGACAATATTATCTTCACCACGGGCGACTTTTCGATCCGGGCCGAAGGCGACCCGGACGCTGTCGAACAACTGCGCTACAAGATTTCCGGTGACGTGATAAAGATCGGCCGGGAACACAGCCGCTTTACCGCCGGTGACAGCGACAGGGCTACGATCTATCTCAGCGCACCCTCGCTGAAAAGCGCCAAGCTCGCCGGGTCGGGCAATCTCGACGTGGACGCGATGACCACGGAATCGACGAAACTCAGCATCGCCGGCTCCGGCGATATCCGGGTGGCGAAGATTGCTACGGGTTCACTCAATTCAAAAATTGCCGGATCGGGCAATCTGGTCCTGGCCGGGACTGCGGATACGGTCGATATTTCGATTGCCGGATCGGGCGATGTCAGCGGCAAGGACATGAAGGCCGACAGCGCCAGCATCTCGATTGCCGGCAGCGGCGATGTCGAGCTGTCCTCGGACGGTTCGGTCAATGCCAAGGTCATGGGGTCCGGTGACGTGCGGATACACGGCGACGCCAAGTGCAAATCGCGCGCCATGGGTTCGGGTGGCATCACCTGCGGCTGATCGGCTGAACATGCTGAAATCGCTTGGCGATCTGCCGCGCATGTGGCAGATTCGCCGGCGATGCCAAATCTATGGGAAAAATACGCGGTTCCAAGGCTGATCCGTTTCGCCTGCTCGCAGCCGGCGGTGATGAAGGACCGCAGCGAGATCGTGCCGAGGGCCGAGGGAGAGGTGCTCGAACTGGGCTGCGGCGGCGGGATCAATCTGCAATTTTATGACCGGAACCGCGTCACCAGGCTGACCGGACTCGATCCCTCCGCAGAATTGCTCGACTATACCCGCAAGGAAGCGAGCGAACGCGGCTTCGAGATGGATATCCACGACGGCATTGGCGAAGCCATGCCCTTTGCCGATGCCAGTTTCGATACGGTGCTGACTACCTTCACCCTCTGCTCGGTACAGGACGGCGCGCAGGTGCTGTCCGAGATGCGGCGGGTCCTGAAACCGGGCGGCAAGATCCTGTTTCTCGAACACGGTCGGGCACCGGACAAGGGACCCGAGAAGTGGCAGCAGCGGATCGAACCCGCATGGAAACATATTGCCGGCGGATGCCATCTGCACCGGCCGGTTACCAAATTATTTGAAGCCGAGGGCTTTGCGCTGGCCAATACGCGCGGCCATTATGCGCCGAAGACGCCGCGCTGGCTGGGCTGGATGGAAGCAGGGGAGGCGCGGCCGCTATGAGAATTTTTCCGGGAATCCTGCTCTCGACGCTGTTGCTGCTGTCCTCGGCCGGCCATGCAGCGGAGCGCAAATTTTCCATTTTCGGGTTTGACGATATCCGCATCGGCAATGGCGTCGATGTGGTGCTGACCTCGGGCAAGGGACCCTCGGCGCGCGCGGAAGGCACCACCCGCGAGATTCTCGACCGGGTCTCGCTGCAGAAGAACGGCAAGCAGCTCGTCGTATCGGTGCGGCCCAAGTCGCTCGACCGGAACAATTACGAACAGGATGCGCCGGTCACCCTCTATCTCAGCAGCTTTGCGATCGAGAATCTGACGCATCTCGGCTCCGGCATGGTCACGCTGGACAGATTGTCGGGCCGTTCGCCAAAAGTGCGGCTGGGCGGTTTCGGTACGCTCCGGATCGATGCGGTAAAAGCGGATCAGCTCGATGTGGCGATGACCGGGGGCGGCCAGCTGACCATGACTGGCGAGGCCGTCGCAGCCCGGCTCGAGCTGCAAGGGGCAAGCATATTCGAAAGCCCCGGCCTGGAAGTCGAAAAGCTGACCCTGGTCCAGCGCGGGCCGGTCAGCACCCATCTCGCGGTCGAGCGGGAAGCGAACATCAACAATTTCGGTACCGGACGCATAGAGATCGACGGTCGGCCCAACTGCATCGTGCGGACCGACGGATCCGCGGCGATCATCTGCAATCCGGACAGCTAGATCAGTGCACCGTGCCGATCGTCTGATCGATCGACAGCAGGACGCACAGCCGTTCCACCTGCCGCCATTTGCAATAATGGAGATGGTTGCCGAGGGACCGGCTCTTGTCGGCGCGATTGGCCGCTTCCAGCCCGGCCTCTTCGCCATAGTTGCTGATCAGCAGTTCGGCATCGCTGTAATGGGTGGAGTCAATGAACACGGGTAATTGCATTTATGGCTCCTGTTTCGGGAAAGCGTTACGCTTCCAACATCACCGGGATTCCTACAGGTGACCGGTGGAAATATCTTCAAAAGCTAGGGTTACCAATATGTTAAACATAAGTTGGGCGGGAAGCTCTGGCCATCGGGATCATTGTCGTTTAGGGCGTCAGCCATGAATCCTGAACCAAGCCAACATGCTTCCAATCCTTCCGGCAACCAGCCGCAAAACCGCAGCGGCGGCGGCGTATTTATCGCGATCGGTGCCATCGTCGGCGCGATTGGTGGTGGCCTGATGGGCCAGCCGTCGGCCGGCCTGCTGGCCGGACTGGCGCTGGGAGCGCTCGCGGCTCTGCTCATCTGGTGGCGCGGTCGCTGACTATTTGAAACCGCGCTTGTCAGGACCATTGACGCCACCTATTATCCTTTCATGCTGAAACATATTAGAAATCTAGCGATTCTGCTGATCCTGCTCGGGATCGGCGCAGGATATTATTTTACCCGCGGCGATACCGCCCGCTTGCCGCTGGAGGCAACCGAGGGTGTGGAACCGGCGCTGACCAATGTCCGCAAGGAATCATTCCCGACCATCAATATCGCCAAGGCCGAACCCTGGGGGGAAGATGGTGCGCCGGTAGCCGCTGAAGGTCTGGTGGTGGAGCGTTTTGCCGAAGGCCTGGACCATCCGCGCAGCATGTTCCAGCTGCCCAATGGCGACATCCTGGTTGCCGAAACCAACAGTCCGCCAAGAACCAACAAGGGCATCGAAGGCTGGATCATGCGCAACCTGATGAGCAAGGCCGGGGCGGGAGGCGAATCCGCCAACCGGATCAGCCTGCTGCGCGACAGCGACCAGGACGGCACCGTTGACGAGAAATTCACCTTCCTCGAAAATCTCAACTCGCCCTTCGGCATGGAATTGATCGATGGCACGCTCTATGTCGCCAATACCGATGCGATCTACGCCTATCCCTATGAGGAAGGCGATACCAAGATCACTGCAGAGGGCCGCAAGGTGGCCAATCTGAACGCCAAGGCACCGAACAACCACTGGACCCGCGGCCTGCTCGCCAGCAAGGACGGGAAATATCTTTACGTCTCCGTCGGCTCGAACAGCAATATCGGCGAAAACGGCATGGACATTGAAAAGCAGCGGGCGGCGATTTTGCAGATCGAACTCGCGACCAACAAGAAGACCATCTATGCCGATGGCATGCGCAATCCGGTCGGCATGGCCTATCTGCCGGGCACCGACAAATTCTACACGGTGGTCAACGAGCGCGACATGCTGGGCAGCGACATGGTCCCCGACTATCTCACCGAAGTCCGCTGGGGCGCGCATTATGGCTGGCCGTGGCATTTCTGGGGCGGCTATGTCGACCCGCGGGTGGAGCCGAAGAATCTCGACCACCGCCAGTATGAGCGGCGTCCGGACTATGCGCTGGGTGCGCATGTGGCACCGCTCGGCCTTGCCTTCACCCATGGCCAGGCGCTGGGCAAGCCTTTCGCTACCGGTGCCGTGGTAGCAAGGCATGGCTCGTGGAACCGCCAGCCGCTGGCCGGCTATGATGTGGTCTATGTCAATTTCAACCAGCGCGGCGAACCGGAAGGCAAGCCGGTCACCATCCTGAGCGGCTTCGTCGACGACGAGAAAGAGGCCCGCGGCCGGCCGGCGATGGTGGCGTTTGACCAGACCGGTGCGCTGCTGGTCAGCGATGATGTGGGCGGAATAATCTGGCGGGTTTCCCGCAAGGATTCAGCCACGCCGAAAACGGCGGCCAAGAAATAATCTAGCCCAGAGGCCTTCCGGCGCGCCCGGCCAGTTCGACAATATATTGCCACGCCACCCGGCCGGACCGGCTGCCGCGCTGCTTTGCCCAGAGCAGCGCGTCCTCGCGGTCGAAGTCCAGACCGTGGGCGTCGGCATAGCGTATGACCATGGCCAGATAGTCATCCTGCGATGCGGCATGAAAGCCCAGCCGCAATCCGAAGCGATCGGATAGTGCCAGCTGGTCATCGACCACGTCGCGCGGATTGACCGGATCATCCTGCTCGCTCATCTGTCGCGACACGATATGGCGGCGGTTTGAAGTGACGTAGAGCCGGACATTGCCAGGGCGCTCGCTGGCGCCGCCCTCCAGCATCGAGCGTAGCAGGCGGGGCTCGGTGCTGCCTTCAGCGAAGCCGATATCGTCGATAAAAATCACAAAACTGCGGGGTACGGCGGCAAGCATCTCGAAGAGCTCGGGAAGCCTCTCCAGCTGGTCTGACGGGGCCTCGACCAGGGCAATATCCTGCCCTTCGGCCTGCAAGGCCCGGACCACGGATTTGGGAAGCGCGGATTTCCCCATGCCGCGAGAACCCCAGAGCAGCACATCATGCGCCGGATGGCCCTTGGCGTGGCGGCTGCTGTTGTCGAGCACGCGCGCCTTCTGTTTATCGATGCCCGTGAGCAGATCGATGTCGACCGGATTGAATGGCGTGACCGCCTTGAGGCCTCGTCCGTTCCACAGGAAAGCGTCGCCGGATGTCAGATTGACAGGGTTGGTCGCTGGCGGCGCCAGCCGCTCGAGGGCATTGGCGATGCGGCTCAGGACGTCGTCATGGGCCTTGTCGATCATGATCAGCCAGCCAGCTCGGCGCTGTCGAGGCGATACAGAATGTCGGCTCCTCCCATGGCGGCCGCCTTGAGGCCCAGAGCTTCCGGCACCAGATGGTCGAGATAGTAGCGGGTGGTCACCAGTTTGGCCTTCAGAAAGGCATCATCGCCACCGGCCAGTTCGTCGCTGGCAATCCGGTGCTGCTTGTGCATCAGCATGCCGCAGGTGGCCGTTGCCAGCATGGTCATGAACGGATAGCTGCCGGCCAGCCTGTCGTCGATCGACGCATCGCCGCCCGCCATCCACCGGCGGACATCTTCGCAGGCATTGGCGAGCGCCATCAGGCTGCTGTCTTCCTGCGCCTCGACCAGGATTTCGGCGATAAATCTTTGCATCGCCTCGCCGCCATCAAGGCCCAGCTTGCGCCCGACCAGATCGGCCGCCTGGATGCCATTGGTGCCTTCGTAAATCGGCGCGATCCGGGCATCGCGGAAATGCTGGCCGGCTCCGGTTTCCTCGATGAAGCCCATGC
>CAXIBD010000023.1:0-39642 GCA_964022135.1 uncultured Sphingomonadales bacterium
CGATAGTCGCTGTCGATCGTTCCCGGTGAATTGGGAATGGCGATGCCCTTTTTGAGGGCAAGGCCCGAGCGGGGGCGGACCTGTATTTCGTAGCCTTCCGGGATCGCAAAGGCGAGGCCCGTCCCGACCAGTCCGCGCTGGCCGGGCGGGAGTACCATTTCCTCGGCGGCGCGCACATCCATGCCGGCGGAGCCGGAGGTTTCGTAGGAGGGCAGCGGCAGATCGCCGGCGTGATCGAGCCGCTTGACGGCAATATCGACGGGCTCAGACATCGGCCAGTTCCTCGCCGATCTTTGCGACCAGTCGGCGCGCGACTTCCAGCTTGGGCAGCCGCTCCCAGATTTCGGTACCGGTACGGGTGACCATGTGGACGCTGTTGTCGGCGCCGCCCATCACGCTTTCGCCGACCGGGCCGGAGACGTCATTGGCGACAATCCAGTCGCACGACTTCTTCTCGAGTTTGGCTTTGGCATGATCGGTGATTTTCTCCGTTTCGGCGGCAAAACCGATCAGCAGGCCGGGGCGCTGTTCGTGCCGTCCGAGACCGGCCAATATGTCCGGGTTTTCGGCCAGTTTCAGCGGAGCAGGTGCCGCGCCTTCTTTCTTGATCTTCTGTTCCGCCTGGCCTTCGGCGCGCCAGTCGGCGACGGCGGCGACCATGATCGCGACATCTGCGGGCAAGGCATCGTACACGGCCTGTTCCATTTCGATGGCGGTTTCGACATCGACCCGCATCACGCCCGCCGGGGTTGGCAGGTGCACAGGCCCGGCGATCAGAGTGACCCGCGCTCCGGCTTCGGCGGCGGCAGCGGCAATGGCAAAGCCCTGGCGGCCAGAAGAGCGGTTGGCGATATAGCGCACCGGATCGATCGGTTCGTGGGTCGGGCCGGCGGTGACAAGAACATGCTTGCCGTGGAGCGGGCGATGCTGGTCGGGGGCGAAGGCGGGCTGGCCGTGTAGCGGATTGGGGCCGAGTTCGTTTTCGCGGAGAAGGCCCGGGGAAGCGGCATCGCCGCCGAGGTGGCTGGCAATCTCCGTCATGACCGCTGTCGGTTCGGGCAGCCGGCCGGGGCCATATTCACCGCAGGCCATGTCCCCCTCATCGGGTTGCATTACCATAATGCCATCCGTTCTTAGCTGGGCTATATTGCGCTGGGTCGCGGCATGCTGCCACATGCGGACATTCATTGCAGGCACGGCCAATACAGGAGCGTCGGTTGCCAGAAGCAGGGTCGTTGCCAGATCGTCTGCGATGCCGCCGGCCATTTTTGCCATCAGATTTGCTGTGGCGGGGCAGATGACAATCAGGTCCGCCTCGCGGGAAAGCTGAATATGGCCCATCTCGGTCTCGTCTTTCAGCGACCAGAGCGTTGTATGAACCTCGTTTTCCGACAGAGCGGCCAGCGTCATCGGCGTGACAAATTGCGCGCCCGATTCGGTCAGTACACAGCGTACGGTCATGCCGGACTTCCTGATCAGGCGGATCAGTTCTGCCGCCTTATAGGCCGCAATGCCGCCGCCGATGATCAGCAGGATATGTTTGGGTGTCGCCATCCTGTCCGATTTAGGGGCAAGCGGACTTAAAGCCAAGCAACATGTGTCCTGAAGCTCAGGCGCCTGGCGCGTGGTCTCATCCCCAAAGGAACATTGCCGCGGCCCCGGCCGCACCTGCCACGATGGTCGTGAGCGCATAGCGCCAGAAGCCTCCGCCCTGGCCTTTTTTCCGTTTGTCCCACATCAGATCGACCTCTGCCAGCGGCAGGGCAGGCGGTGCGCCGCCCTTGCGGGGAAGCTGGGCATCCAGCCGCCGGACAATGTCGGGAAGCAGCAGCAGCGTGTCGAGATCATCATTGATCCGGTCGGCGATCGCCGCTTCGGGACCCAGTTCGCCGCGGATCCACTGCTTCACATAGGGACCGCTGGTGTCCCACATGTTGATCTGCGGGTTGAGGTCGGTGGCAATGCCCTCGACCATCACCATGGTCTTCTGCAGCAGCAGCAGATGCGGCTGGGTTTCCATGTCAAAGTCGCGGGTGATCGCGAACAGACCGTCGAGCATGTCGCCGACCGACAGTTCGCTGACCGGCTTGCCGCGCATTGGCTCGCCGACCGCGCGCAGGGCGGTGGCGAATTCCTCCATGCTGTGATGATCCGGGACATATTGCGCCTCGAAATGAATTTCGGCGACCCGCCGGTAGTTGCCGGTGGTGAGGCCATAAAGAATTTCCGCCAGCCAGACGCGCGCCTTCTTGTTGATCCGGCCCATGATGCCGAAATCGATCGCGACGATCGTGCCGTCGGCCTTCACGAACAGATTGCCCTGGTGCATGTCGGCGTGGAAATAGCCGGCCTCGATCGCCTGCTTCAGGAAGGTGTGGACCAGCCGGTTGGCGATCGCGTCGAGATCATGGCCTGCCGCTACCAGTTCCTCTCTGTTCGAGATTTTGACGCCGTCGACCCAGTCAAGCGTGAGCACCCGGCCCGATGTGCGATCCCAATCGATCGCGGGAATTTCATACAGATCCACCTGCGCCATATGCTCGGCCAGTTCGGAAGCGCTGGCCGCCTCGCGCCGCAGGTCGAGTTCACGCATTGTCCAGCGGCGGAAATTGGCGATGACCAGCTGGGGTCGCAGGCGCTTAGCCTCGCCGCCCAGGGCCTCGAGATGGGCCGCTGCCCATTCGTAGGTCTCGATATCCTGGGTGAATTTCTTGATGATGCCAGGACGCAGCACCTTCACCGCCACATCCTTGCCTTCCAGCGTGGTCGCGCGATGTACCTGGGCGATCGAGGCGGCGCCCACCGGATCGGGGTCTATATGGCTGTACAGTTCGTCGAGCGACTTGCCGAGACTGAGTTCGATCTCGTCGCGAATCTGCGCGAATGGCACCGGCGGCAGACTGTCCTGCAGTTGCAGCAGATCGCGCGCGGCGGCTTCGCCGATTACATCGGGCCGGGTCGCCAGGGTCTGGCCCAGCTTGATCGCGGCGGGACCGATCGCCTGCAGCGCCGCCGAGTAGTTCGGCTCCTTGGGCTGGAACGTCCCGATCCGGGCGATGCGGAATAGGCGGCGGACCTGTGGCGGGGTCGCCTTGTGCCTCTCCAGGTCGCGCAGCGCGCCGTGTCTGGCGAGCGTACGGCCCCATTTAAGCAAGCGGAATATATGGGTGCGGTTACTGGTCATTCCTGGCGGCTGCTCAGATCTTCCAGCCGCTGTGGATCGCCACCAGGCCGCCCATCATTGGCTCCACCCTGGTCTGGCTGAACCCGGCGGCCTCGATCATCGCGCGAAATTCTTCCATCGGGGGAAATTTCGCGATCGATTCGGCAAGATAGCGATAGCTTGCTTCATCATTCGCGACCATCTTGCCGACCTTGGGCAGGATCTTGTGGGAATAGGTCTCGTAGACCTTGTCGAACCCGGGCCAGTTGGTCTGCGAAAATTCCATGCAATAGAAGCGGCCGCCATATTTGAGGACCCGGTGCGCTTCGGCAAGCGCCCTGTCGATATGGGTGACATTGCGGATGCCGAAGACGATCGTATAGGCGTCGAAATGGGCATCGGGGAAGTTGAGCGTCTCGGCATTCTGCTGACTCCAGACCAGCCGCGTCTCGTCTTTCGCCAGCGCTCGCTCCACGCCTTCGGCCAGCATTTCCGCATTGATATCGGCCACCGTTATATGCGCGCCGCTGTCAACCATGCGGAAGGCTATGTCGCCGGTGCCGCCGGCCATATCGAGAATATTCTCGCCGGCGCGCGGCTTGACGCGGCGCACGAACCGGTCTTTCCACAAGCGATGGGTGCCGGCGCTCATCGCGTCGTTCATGACATCATATTTGGAGGCAACGCTCGAGAAGACCGCGCCGACCTTGCCGGTCTTCTCGCTCTCGTCGACCTCTTCATAGCCGAAGGAGACGGTTTTGCTTTCGATAGCCATTTCTTGCCTGTGCTGATTTTTCTTTGGGATCCCAAGTAGACGAGCCTTGGCAGCACTGCAATCACTCTGTAGCTGCCCATTGGACCGTAAGGGATTAGGACCATCATGCCCGAGCTACCAGAAGTGGAAACGACTGTCGCCGGCTTGCGACCCGTGCTGGAAGGGCAGCGACTGTCTCTGGTCGAACCGCGGCGAGCCGATCTGCGTTGGCCGATTCCGATCGATTTGCGGCAACGGATGACCGGTGCGGTGGTAACCTCGCTGGGCAGGCGCGCGAAATACGGACTGATCGAGACCGATCGCGGCGACATGATGATCTTTCATCTCGGCATGTCGGGTCGCTGGCGAATCGATCCGGAGAAAATCGAGAAACACGATCATTTGTTGCTCGAGACTGAATCGGGTCATCGGCTGGCGCTCAACGATCCCCGGCGATTCGGTTCGCTGGATATTGTGCGCACTGTCGACCTGGGCAGCTACAAGCCATTCGTATTGATGGGGCCAGAACCGTTGGGTGCCGATTTTACCGGGGACTATCTGAAACTTGCTACCAGGGACCGCAAGGCGCCGATCAAGCAGCTGTTGCTCGACCAGCGGATAGTCGCGGGTCTGGGCAATATATATGTCTGCGAAGCGCTCCACATGGCGGGCATATCGCCACGGCTCAGGGGTGGTGCGATCTCGAAGCCCCGCTATGAACGCCTCGTTGCTGCGATCAAGCGGGTGCTGATCGCAGCCATCGCTGCCGGCGGGTCCTCGCTGAGGGATTTCGCGCAACCGAGCGGCGAACTGGGCTATTTTGCCAAGGACTGGCTTGTTTATGGCCGGGAAGGCGAGGTCTGCCAGTGCGGTGCGCTGGTGCGGCGGCGAGTCGACAGCGGCCGGTCGACCTTTTACTGTTCGCAATGCCAGAAATAAGCGGTTCACTAAGCTATTGACGAGAATCGGCTGTCACGCTATTGGCCGCCGTCTTGAGCCGGAAGCGGTACATTACGTTCCGGCATTTAATTTCAGATTTTGAGGGTTTTTCATGGCTAATACGCCGCAAGCAAAAAAACGTATCCGTCGCAACACGCGTCGCACCGCGATCAACAAGAATCGCCTGAGCCAGATCCGTACCAAGATCAAGGCCGTGGATGCAGCCGTCGAGGCTGGCGACAAGGACATCGCGGCAGCAGCACTGAAGGCCGTTCAGCCGGAACTGGCACGCGGTGTCAGCAAGGGTCTGTATCACAAGAATACGGCGTCGCGGAAATTCAGCCGCCTGACCAAGCGGGTTGCCGCGCTACAAACCGCCTAATCAAGTTTTCAGACTTGCACAGAAAAACCCGCCCGATTGTGGCGGGTTTTCTTTTGCCTGACGTCCGCTCGATTGAGGGCCTTTTCGACTGACCAGATAGCCGGAGCGACGGGATGTCATCCAGGCGACCACTCTGGAAACCCGGATTTAGCTTGTGCAGTCGCCGCGAAAAGGTCCAAGCTGGACGAAACAATCAATCCGTCGTCGTTCAAAGCCGGTTCAGCCCACCTTCTTTACAACGCAGGGCAAGTTATTGAGTAATTCGAAGGATAAAAGATGAGTAAATTTGCCAAGCCTAGCGCTACTCGAAAGGCGCTTGCGCTGTTCGCACCGCTTGCCGTTCTGACTCTGGCAGCCTGCGCGACACCGTTTCGCGCAGACGTGCAGCGTTTCGTGGCACTGCCCGACACCACCGGGCAAAGCTTCGCCGTTGTCGCCGATGATCCCGAACTGGCTGGCGGACTCGAGTTCGGGCAATATGCGGCGCTGGTCGAACAGCGTATGGTGGATCTTGGCTATCGCCCCAGCGAGGACCCCGCCGCAGCAGAACTGATTGTCAGGATGGATTACGACATCGATAACGGCCGGGAAAAGGTCGTCACGGACTATGACCCCTTCTATCCCACGGGCCGATTCGGTGGATATTACGGACGCCATCGCTATCTCTATGGCTTCCACGATCCTTTCCTGTTCGGCGGCCCGGCTTTTTCCGGCTATAATGGTGTACGCAGCTTCACCGTGTACACGACCGAGCTGGATATGAAGATCGACCGCGCTGTCGATGGCGAACGCCTGTTTGAGGGCAGGGCCGAAGCGTTGTCGCGTTCGAAGAACCTGACCTATCTGGTACCCAATCTGGTCGAAGCCATGTTCACGGACTTCCCGGGGAACAGCGGCGAGCGGGTCCGGATTTCGGTCGCTCCCGAGAAAAAATAACCCGGCGGGTCTCAGCTTTCCAGCTGGCGGAGCAGCATCCGGACATCATTGTCCATTTCGCTGTCCTCGCCGCGCAGATGCTCGACCAGCTTGACGGCGTGAATCACCGTGCTGTGATCCCGGCCGCCGAATTTCCGGCCGATCTCGGGATAGCTGCGCGGAGTCATCACCTTTGCCAGATACATGGCGACCTGGCGCGGGCGGGCGACCGCGCGGGCGCGACGCTTGGATGACATCTCGTTGCGGTCGAGCCGGTAATATTCGCACACCGTGCGCTGGATCTCGTCGATCGTGATCCGGCGGCGGCAGGCGCTCAAAATATCGGATAATTGCTCTTCGGCCAGTTCGCGGCTGATTTCGCGTCCGGTCAGCTGGGCATAGGCGAGCAGCTTGTTGAGGCCGCCTTCCAGTTCGCGCAGGTTGCGGCTGATGGTGCGGGCCAGAAATTCCACCACTTCTTCCGACACCTGCTGGTGCGGCATGGTCGCGAGACGATGCTTGAGGATATCGCGGCGCAATTCCAGGCCGGCGGACTGGATGTCGGCGACCAGACCCATCGACAGACGCGAGAGCAGGCGCTGGTCGACGCCGTCGAGAGCCTGTGGCGGACGGTCTGCGGCCACGACAACGCGCTTGCCCTGACTGATCAGCGAATCGACCGTGTGGAGAAATTCCTCCTGGGTCGAATTCTTGCCGACGATGAACTGGATGTCATCGATCATCAGCAGATCGGCTTCGCGCAGCGAGGCCTTGAATTCCATTCCCTCGTTGCGGCGCATGGCCGAAACGAATTCGATCATGAAACGCTCGGCGGACATATAGATAATGGTCGCGGACGGAAATTCCGCTCGGAACGCGTGGCCGATGGCGTGCATCAAATGGGTTTTTCCCTGTCCGGTCGAGGACTGGAGATAAAGCGGGCTGAACAGGGGCTTGTCCGCCGCCGCGGTGCGCTGTGCGGCATTGAGCGCGAGAACATTGGAATGACCGGCGATAAACTGGTCGAAGGTCATCCGGGGATCCAGATCCAGCCGAAATTTGCTTTCGGGCAGCGTTCTGCTTGCCCCCTGGGGCGCAGCACCATGTCCATGGGCAATCGGGACGATCTTGGCGGCACCTGACTGGGCCTGAAAGGTCAGACCCTTGACCGGCGCGTTCTGGGCCTTCCAGGCGAGCAACAGGCGCTCGGCATAGCGATCCCGAACCCAGGCGGCGGCAAATTCCGACGGCAGTTCCAGCCGCAGCATCCCTGTATCCGAATCAAAGGCAGACAGTTTGATCGGCTTGATCCACTGACCGAAAATCTGTGCACCCAGATCGCGGCGCAGGCCGGCGCATATCTTGAGCCAGATGGTTTCCAGATCGGTTGAAATGATAATCTCTCCAGAGACAGGACTATCTGTGGACAACCTGTCTTCCCGATCTTGCACTTTTTCGTTCACGAACATCCCCCGACAACTTCCCCGTTTGGCGCCCGATAGCAACGCCGACAATTGACCGCAGACCCCGAATTAAGCGGCCCTCATTACCCCCAGCCATGGGAATGAATCAGGCACAACGGATCTGATGTTGAAAACACGTTTTCAACGATCATTTTCATTTTCAAATTAGGCTCGGATATTGCAATCGTAGCCATCAGCCGAACGTCCTTAGTAAGCCCGTCCGAGTGAGTCGATCAAGAGCAGGCTTGTAAAAAAAATGAAATATTTCGATTGACAGCAGCAAGCCTCGGTTTTTCTTAAATATCTTTTTAACCTACTGTAATATAATAGAAATATACTGTGGATAAAGAGGTATAACTGGCGAATCGCGGAGTCAGCTAGGGTTCTGGTTAATAGGCGAAAGATCATGTCGGAAGGGCGATGAAATTTCGCTGCAGATCAACTTGTTGGGAAAGGAACGCAAATAGGCTTGCCAAAGGCGCTATGATTTGGCAATGGCGCTCGCCTGACCCCATCGATGCCACCAGGCATCTGGTCATGGGGCGATTAGCTCAGTTGGTAGAGCGCTTCGTTTACACCGAAGATGTCGGCGGTTCGAGCCCGTCATCGCCCACCATCATTTCGATGCAATGTCGGAATGTGTACCCAGACCCCCGTCCGCTTCAGCCGAAATTTGCTATCGCGAATATGCAGGCCACCGATATAACGGCGGTTGCGATCATGACATCTTTGCGCGGCCGATTTTCAGGCAGTGCTTCGCCGGAAAAGTCGGAGCGGGATCGGCGCCCGGTCACCATTGCACCGACGAGCTTTTCTTTGAGCCAAAAATGATAGAGTGCGATCGCCGCGACATGAAGCCCGATCAGGACTGCCAGCAGGTTGAAGTTGAATTCATGAATCTCCGCAAATCGCCGACCTGTCTCGAACGACACCATGATCGCCAGTGGACCCGATTCGAGACCGTCAACGTCGACGGAAAATAATCCCGTGATCACCTGCGCGGCCAGCGCAAGCAACAGGGCAAAGACGCTCAGCGCGGCCAAGGGACTGTGGCCGAACGTCGGACCCGGTTCCCGGCGTCGCAATTTTCCGACGTAGGAATTCAGCGATCGCATCCGTCGCACCATCGGGGCGAATCGGGCCGTCCATGTACCCCAAAAACCCCAGAGCAACCGAAACAGGACCAGTCCGAACATCGTGAGGCCAAGGCTTTTGTGCCAGTCCATATGGCCTTGCTCTGCTGTCCACCAGAGGAGTGGAACGAGGATTACCATCAGCCAGTGTACCAGCCGGACGGCGCCGTCCCAGACCAGGATTTGCACAGGCTCGGTGGTCATCTGGAGCTAGTCGTCTTCACGATATTTATCGTGGCAGGCCTTGCATTTGCCGCCGGTTGTCTGGAAGGCGGCCGCAATGGCGGTGACATCCCCGCCCTGCGCAACCGTGTTGAGCTGGGCAGCAGCCTCCTGCATGGCCAAAACCTTGTCATCAAAGTCTGATTTATTTTCCCATATCACCGGCAGGGCTTCGGTTTTGACGCCGGTATCGGGCCCGGTTCCTTCCGGAAACCAGTCGGCCATGCCCTCTGCCTCTTTGGGTACGAGCGCAGCCGCGGACTGGATCGCTCCGAGATCGGGACTGCCGGCCTTCAACTGATCACTGATCGTCTTGAACGCCTTGCCTATCTTCTTCAGGTGTCCCTGCCTTGCTTCGATCTGTTCTTTCACGGTCATGCCGTTCGGAAGCTCGATGGACGCTGCCGCGGATTGGGCGTCCGTTTCAGCATTGTCTCCGCAGGCGGAAAGCAGTGCCATGCTCGCAAAGGCAGGCAGTATCAGTTGTGATTTACACCGTCTCATCGCATTCTCCATGTTGCAGAAGTTGGATGAGAATAGAGAAATTCGGAACCAACGCAATGGATTCTGGTCGACCCAAAGCCCAGGACTGGTCGGCTCCCGCATCCCGGATCGTAGCTTTTCAGCCTTCCGCCAGCGTGTCTTCCAGCAAGGTAGCAGCCTTGGCGCCGTCCCAGTCCATTGCGCCGATAACCCGCCACACTTCCTTGCCCTGGGCGTCATAGAGTACGGTGGTCGGCATCAGGCCGGACCCGAAACCAAAGCTCAGGCCGTTTTCCGGGTCGACATAGGGCTCCAGTTCCTGGAATTTGCCGCGTTCGAAAAATGGGACAACTTTTTCGGCGCCCTGAATGTCCTGTGAAACAACCAGCACCTTGAGCCGGCCTTTCTCCCGCGCGGCCAGCTTATCGAGCATCGGCATCTCTACAATGCATGGCGCGCACCAGGTCGCCCAGATATTCACCAGCAACGGCTTGCCGGTGAAGTCGCTCAATTTCACAGTACTGCCATCAGGGGCCTGGAAGGACGTATCAACCATCTCGGTGCCGCGCTGGGAAATGTCCAGCTTGCCGACCATGCCCTGGCCGCTCTCGATCGTCTCGCCTTCTTCCTGTGCCGTGCCATCAGCAAATTCTTGCCCCGCTTCGCCGGACCCTCTATCGCAGGCGGCCAAGCTCACCATCAGCACCATGGACAGGACGGTACGCATCACAAAGGTCACAAAAAATTCCAATATCATGTGGGGTGGCAGATTTGCCGATGGCCCTTCATCAATCATGCGCGAGATAAACGCCTCGATCCCATTCGACAAGAAATTATGGCGGCATGATATTCGCGCGAGTCTGGCCCACGTGGCCATGCTCGCGGAGCAGGGGATCGTCGAGCCCGAGGATGCGACGCAGATTATCAACGGCCTCAACCAGATCGCAAAGGAATTTGAAACCACCGGCGTGACCGAAAATCTCGATCTTGAAGACATTCACATGCATGTTGAGTCGCGTCTTTCGGAGATAATCGGACCGGTGGCGGGGCGTTTGCATACCGCGCGTTCGCGCAACGACCAGGTGGCGACCGATTTTCGGCTGTGGGTGCGCGATGCCATGGACATGGCCGACAGTGCGCTGGCCGCGCTGCAGAAGGCGCTGGTGGACCGTGCAGAAGAACATGCCGACACCATCATGCCCGGCTTTACCCATTTGCAATCGGCCCAGCCGGTCAGCCTTGGCCACCATCTGCTGGCTTATTATGAAATGATCCGGAGGGACCGTTCCCGCTTTGCCGATGCGCGGCAACGGATGAACGAATCTCCGCTCGGCGCGGCGGCACTGGCAGGGACCGGGTTTCCGATCGATCGTGACAAGACCGCCTCGATGCTGGGCTTTGATGGTCCGACCGCCAACAGTCTGGATTCGGTATCGGACCGGGATTTCGCGCTCGACTATCTCATGGCGGCGACCCAGTGCAGCCTGCACCTCTCCCGTCTGGCGGAGGAGTTCGTTATCTGGGCAAGCCAGCCATTCGGCTTTATCAAATTGCCGGACAGTTTCTCGACCGGCTCCTCGATCATGCCGCAGAAGCGCAACCCGGACGCCGCCGAACTGGTGCGCGGCCATTGCGGGCGGATCGCCGGCGCGATGAACGCCCTGGTGATTACGATGAAGGGTTTGCCGCTCGCTTATTCAAAGGACATGCAGGACGACAAGCCACCCGTGTTCGAAGCCCATGACCTGCTCGGCCTCTCGATTGCCGCAATGACCGGCATGGTCGCGGAACTGGAATTCAGCGGCCAGCGGATGCGCGCGCTGGCGGAGTCCGGCTATTCGACCGCCACGGATTTTGCCGACTGGCTCGTGCGGGAAGCGAAGCTGCCGTTTCGCGAAGCGCATCATGTCACCGGAGCGGTGGTGGCGCTGGCCGAAGAACAGAACTGCAGCCTGGCCGATTTGACGCTCGATCAGTTCCAGGCGATCGACAAGCGGATCGGTTCCGATGTATTCAGCGTGCTCAGTGTCGACGCATCGGTAGCGAGCCGATCCAGTTATGGCGGGACCGCGCCGGATCAAGTAAGGGTGCAGATCGCCAAGGCACGGAAAACATTGGGCCCGGAGAGCTGAAATGAAGAAAATTCCTTCGATCCTGTTGCTGGCCGGAGTCACGGTCATGCTGGCCGCCTGTGGCAACCGCGGTGCCTTGGAGCCGGCAAAGGGCGAATCGCTGCCACCGCCCGTCTATGGCGAAATGAAAACGCCCAGCGGCGAGGACCTGCTGGTCCCTTCGAGCCAGGCAAAACCGGAGCGCAGCGACGAACTGCTCCGCCGATCTGAAAAACGCCAGGACGACGAATTCGACCTGCCGCCCCCCGGCTAAGCCCTTCCAACCGTTTGAAAGTACAAGATATTGGACCATTTCCAGCTAAAAAATGGTGTTTTGCACGCGGAAGATATTCCGTTGTCGCGAATCGCGGCAGAGGTCGGAACGCCGGTCTATGTCTATTCGCGGGCGACGCTCGAACGGCATGCGCGCGTCTTTCGCGAAGGCCTGAAGGATGCCGGAAAGATCCACCTCGCGTTTGCGGTAAAGGCGAATCCCAATCTGGCGGTACTCCGCATTCTGGCCAATCAGGGCTATGGCGCGGATGTCGTTTCCGGCGGCGAATTGCAGCGGGCACTGGCTGCGGGAATGAAAGCGGAGGACATTGTCTTTTCCGGGGTTGGCAAAAGTCGGGAAGAATTGGCGCTGGGCCTCGACGAAGGCATCGGCCAGTTCAATCTGGAATCGGAAGAAGAGGGCGAAATGCTGGCCGAGATCGCAGCCGCCCGGGGTCTGCAGGCGTCCGCAACCTTGCGCGTCAATCCCGACGTCGATGCCGGAACCCATGCCAAGATTTCGACGGGCAAGAAGGAAAATAAATTCGGGGTCGCGATTGATGTCGCGCCGGATATCTATGCGCGGCTGGCCAAATTCGAGGGGCTGAACCTGCGCGGGGTGGCCGTGCATATCGGCAGCCAGTTGCAGCGGCTCGATCCGCTTGAAAAATGCTATGTGCGAATGGGTGAACTGGTCAGACAGCTGCGCGACGCGGGGCATGTCATCACCCATGTCGACCTGGGTGGTGGTCTTGGCGTGCCCTACAAGCCGGAAGACAATCCACCGAGCCCGGCGGAATATGGTGCCATGGTCGCGCGGGTGACGCGGGGCTGGGATGTTACCCTGATGTTCGAGCCCGGACGGGTCATCGCCGGCAACAGCGGTGTCATGATCACCAAGGTGATCCGGATCAAACCGGGCGTGAACAGCGATTTTGTGATTGTCGACGCCGCGATGAACGACCTGATGCGGCCAGCCATATATGATGCCTGGCATGACTTTGAGGCGGTTGAGCCGACCGGCGAAACCATGGTCGCGTCGATCGTCGGCCCGATTTGCGAAAGCAGCGATATTTTTGCCAAGGAACGGGTGGTTGATCGCGTCCAGACCGATGATCTCGGCATCTTCCGTACCGCGGGAGCCTATGGGGCGACGATGGCCAATACCTATAACAGCCGGCCGCTGGTGCCCGAGGTCCTGGTCGATGGCGATCGCTATGCGGTGGTTGCAGAGCGGATTGAGCCGGCCGCGATCATGGCGGCCGAACATGTACCCGACTGGCTGAAATGAACCAGCTGCCGATCTTTGTGAATCTTTCCGGACGGAAGGTCATATTGCTCGGAAGCGGAGAAATGGCGGATGCGAAGCGGCGGCTGTACGAACGCGCCGGTGCCGTGGTGATCGATGACGAAGCGGCTCCGGATGCGGCCCTGGCGGTCGTCGCCCTCGAAGATGACGACGAGGCTTTGGCTGCGGTCGAGCGCCTCAGGGCGAGAGGCCTGCTGGTCAACGCCGTGGACCGGTCGGCCCTGTGCGATTTCACCACGCCGGCGATCATCGACCGCGATCCGGTGCTGATCGCCGTCGGCACCGGCGGCGCGTCGGCCGGCCTTGCCAAATCCCTGCGCCAGCGGCTGGAACTGCTGTTGCCGGGCAATCTGGGCGGCCTCGCGACCGGCCTTGCCGCCGCCAAGGATCGGATCCGGGAAATCTGGCCCGAAAGCGCCCAGCGCCGCAAGGCGATCGATGCGGCGCTGGACCCGGGCGGCCCCCTGGATGTATTGTCCGAAGGCGCCGAGGCCCGTCTCGAAACCTGGCTGGCCATGCCTTTCGCCAGTGATCTTTCCGAGGTCGAGGATATGCTGCTGACCAGCGCCGACCCGGATGATCTTACCCTGCGGCAGGCCCGGCTGCTCGGGCGCGCCGACCAGATTTATGCCGACGAGAATGTCCCCGAGGAGGTGCTCGACCGGGCGAGGGCCGATGCCGAACGGTTCGGGCTCGCGCTGTGGGACGAAAAGCCGGCCCAGGGCCTGACGGTCAGAATCAGGATGAGATCATGATCTCGATACTGCCGGAGCTGGCCAAGACCGATATCGTCACCGTGCTGCAAACCTCCATGGCGCCGGCGTTTCTGCTGGTCGCTCTCGGCGGCATGCTCAATATTTTCACCGGCCGGCTGGCGCGGGTCATCGACCGTTCGCGGCTGGTGCAGAAACTCTATGTCGAAACCGAGGGCGCCGAGCATATCCTCTGCGTGAACGAGCTCCGGGACCTCCAGTTGCGGATCAAATATGTGAACAGCGCGATCTATTTCAGCGTGGTGAGCGCGATCGTTGTCTGCATCCTGATCGGCTTGATCTTCGCCATGGGATTGACCAGCTATCCGGTGTTGAGCGAGATCGTCGCCGGTGCCTTCATTCTGGCGGTCATCCTGCTGTCGGCGGCTCTCGTCCAGTTCTCACGCGAAGTGCGCATCGGCATTCGCGATTTCATGATCCGCGAGGAATATCTGGAAAGATCGGATCAGAAGAAATGAAAAGAGGCTGCCGGCCCCGAAGGGCCAACAGCCTCTGAACATGGGTCAGCGGTAGGAAGTGCCGCTGCCGGGTTGCCTGATATCTAGATCAGATATGCCCCCCGAACGGATTTTTCCGACCCCTGTGCTGAACCATGAGACATCGGACCACCTCCTTTCGCTTGTGAATGAAATACGAACTGTTGCATTGAACTTCTCTCCGCTGTTCGACAATGCTGGTGTGAATCAATTCCGACTCGCGAACAAGACTTGAAATTTTTTATTTTGCTGTCACAATTGCGCGTTCCGGCCCGATAAACACCCTATTAGCGCCGGCAATCTTCCACCACACGACTGAACTCGGGCCAGGCCGGAATGGCTAGCGATTGCAGGCCACTTGTTTCGACCGCAAAGCGGCCACGACTGTATGCGATGCGGTCCATCATGATGTCACCGGGCGATACCGCAATGGCTGCATAGGACGGGGTTCCGCCGCTATTGGTGGCGGGATAGGACGCCTGCCCGGCACTGGCCAGCAATTTCATGCTCGCCCCTTCGCCAACAGAGCCGGGGCGGGACAGGTATAATTGCCGACGCGACCGGTCGCAGCGGATGATGAAGGTTGCGTCTCTGCCGACTTCGCCGAACAGCGCCAGCGAACCACGGTCGTCCTTCCGATAAGTCCAGGTCCCGGGAGTGATCGGCCAGTCAATCCACTCTCCCTGAAGCGGTTCCGGTTCCGGTTCCGGTGTCGCGACCGCTTTGACGGGGGGAGGCGCAGGTGCCGGTTCGGGCGGCGCAGTCGAGCAACCTGCCAGTGCAAGCAACAGGAATGGAATGAAGCGTGGGATAGCGATGATTCTCATGCCAAGGAATATGGCCAAAAGGATCGGGCTAGGCTAGTCCTCATTTCCAATGCCCAGTTCCGAACCCAAAGTCGCGAAGCAACGCGTTGACCAGCTGTTGGCGGATCGCGGCCTCGCCGAAAGCCGGGCCAAAGCGCAGGCCTATATCATGGCGGGGCTGGTGACGGTGGCAGGCAAGAAGATTGACAAGCCCGGTCACAAAATCGCGAGCGATGCGCTGATCGAGCTCAAGGGCAAAGACCATCCGTGGGTGTCGCGTGGCGGGATCAAGCTGGACCATGCGCTGCATCATTTCGGGATAGATGTTACCGGCCTGACCGCGATGGATGTCGGCAGCAGCACGGGCGGCTTCACCGATGTGCTGCTTCAGGGCGGGGCGAAAAAGGTTTACGCGGTGGATAGCGGCACCAACCAGCTGGCGTGGAAGCTGCGCCAGGATGAGAGGGTTGTGGTGCATGAGCAGACGAGCGCGAGGATTCTTACCGAGCAGCATGTTCCGGAAAAGATCGACATCATCGTATGCGATGCGAGTTTCATCTCGCTGGTCAAGGTGCTGGAACGACCGCTGGAGTTTGCCAAGGCAGAGGCGACGCTAGTCGCACTTGTGAAGCCGCAATTTGAAGCGGAGCGAAGCGATGTCGGCAAGGGCGGCGTTGTCCGGGATGAATCGGTCCGACAAGCGGCCTGCGAAAAAGTCAGGGACTGGCTGATTGCTGCCGGCTGGGATATTCTGGGGATCACCGAAAGCCCTATTACCGGCCCGAAGGGCAATGTGGAGTTTCTCATTGGTGCCCGTGCAAAAGCCGAGCAGCAGTAACGGCCGCGATAGTTTCGATCAGACGGGTTGTCATTGCGGGCACTTCACCTTAGCTGAAGGGCTATGACAAAAACAACTGATCCCGCCTCCTTGCCCAACACCCCGGATATCGGTGCTTCCTTTCAGCGACTGATCGGTGACGGGTCGACCTGGCTTTCCAATCACTATATGGAACTCATCATCGCAGCGGTCTTTGGTACCGCCATTTTCTTCCTTCTCGGCGCCATCAAGCGCCTTGCTGCGCGATATGTGCGCACCAACGAGGATCTGACTGGCTATCGGGCGATCATCGGCAAGACCATTGCCCGTACCAGCAAGTTTTTCATGCTGATGGTATCTGCGGAACTCGTCGTGAATTTCGCCAGCGCCCCGTCCAGTTTTGACCGTGTGGTCCATGTCTTGTTCACAATATCTGCGGTGTTGCAAGTTGCCATCTGGCTGAGGGAAATCATACTCGGACTGATTGTTCGCCGGACATCTCAGGATCCGGACCAGCATGAAACGCTGGAAAACGCGATGACCCTGATTCGCCTGCTGGTTACCTTCGTGCTCTTCGCGATTGCGGCCATCATGATTCTGGACAATCTGGGTGTGGATGTGACCGGTCTGATCGCCGGTTTGGGGGTCGGCGGCATCGCCATTGGTCTTGCCGCCCAGGGGATTTTCTCCGACCTGTTCGCGGCGCTGTCGATCATTTTCGACAAGCCGTTCCGCCGGGGGGAAACGATCAGTTACGACACAACTGTGGGAACGATCGAGAAAATCGGTCTCAAAAGTACCCGGCTGAGGGCAATAACCGGCGAAGAGATCATCATTTCCAATACCAATCTGCTGGACAAGGAAATCGTCAACATGACCCGCCTGGCAAGACGGCGGACGCGTTTCGGCATTGGCGTGATTTATCAGACGAAGCCGGACGAGGCGCGCAGGATTCCGGGTCTGCTCAAGAAGATTGTCGAAGACAATGATGCGGTGTTTATCCGGTCGGGCTTCGTCGGATTCGGCGACAGTTCGATCAATTTCGAGCTCGATTTCGACATCATGAGCAGCGAATATGATGTGGTCTATGAAGGCCGTCACAGAATCGGGCTGGCCATATTGCAGGCCTTCAACGAAGAGGGCCTGGAATTTGCCTATCCGACGCAGACCACTTTCACCGCGGCCCCCGATGGCGAGATGATCCTGCCTTATCCGGAGGGTGGTTTCGCGGCGCTGGTGAGCAACGACTAGCGTGCCGTAGCGGCAGCGAGGGCTTGAAGAAATCCCTTGTTAATTGGCCGATTAACGGGGACAATGCGCCAAATTTCGAATCCCATATCAATCATAGAGGAATTTCATCATGCGTGATGCCGTCATCGTTTCCACCGCCCGGACGCCCATAGGCCGCGCCTACAAGGGTGCCTTCAACACCACGACCGGCGCCACGCTCGGCCATTATGCGGCAAAGGCTGCGGTCGAAAGAGCGGGCATTGATCCCGGCATGATCGACGATGTTGTCTGGGGCAGCGCCTTGCAGCAGGGATCGCAGGCCGGCAATCTGGCTCGCCAGGTTGCGCTGCGGGCAGGCTTCCCGATCGAAGTGCCGGGCATGACGATCGACCGGCAATGCTCTTCCGGTCTGATGGCGATTGCCACCGCTTCCAAGCAGGTAACGCTCGACCGCATGGATATTGTCGTCGGCGGCGGGCAGGAGTCGATCTCGACCGTTCAGACGGCGGAAATGCGGGTCCAGCCCGATCGCGAACTGATGAAGATGCATGACGATATCTACATGCCGATGCTGCAAACCGCGGAAGTGGTCGGTGAGCGCTACGGGATCAGCCGCGAAGCCTGTGACGAATATGCACTGCGGTCTCAGATGCGCACCGCGGCGGCCCAGGAAGCCGGCCGGTTCGACGATGAAATTGTCGAAGTGACCACCACCATGGGTGTGCAGGACAAGGAAACGAAGGAAATTTCCCATGTCGAGGTCACGATCAGCAAGGATGAGGGCAACCGTCCCTCGACGACGCTGGAAGGCCTGCAGTCGCTGAAGCCGGTACTCGGACCCGACAAGATCGTCACCGCCGGCAATGCCTCGCAGCTGTCCGACGGGTCTGCTGCCAGCGTCGTCATGGAAGCCAAGGCTGCTGAAAAAGCAGGACTCAATCCACTGGGCCGTTATGTCGGCATGGCCGTTGCCGGCACCAAGCCCGACGAAATGGGCATTGGCCCGGTCTTCGCGATCCCGAAATTGCTCGAGCGCTTTGACCTGAAGATGGACGATATCGGTCTGTGGGAACTGAACGAAGCCTTTGCCGTCCAGGTCCTTTACTGCCAGCAGAAGCTGGGCATTCCGGATGAACTGCTCAACGTCAACGGTGGCTCGATCTCGATCGGCCATCCTTACGGCATGACCGGCGCCCGGTGCACCGGACATGCGCTGATCGAAGGCAAAAGGCGCGGTGCCAAATATGCCGTGGTCACGATGTGCATCGGCGGCGGACAGGGTGCCGCCGGATTGTTCGAGATTTTCTAGTAGCGGAAATACACCGGGCTGGCGGGAGACCGCCGGCCCTTTTTTATCAGGGAGAAGACATCATGGCAGCAGTGGGCGTCGTCGCAACATTAACCGTGGCCGAAGGCAAGAATGCCGATTTTGAGGCCACCTTTTCCGAGTTGATGGTCGCCGTTAAGGCCAACGAACCGGGCAATGAATTTTATTCGGTCTTCCAGTGCCGGGACAATCCGCAGCAATATAAGGTGCTGGAGCGTTACGTCGATCAGGCAGCGCTGGATGCGCATGGCAAGTCGGATCATTTCCGGGCGGCCGGTCCGAAGTTGGCGCCTTGCATGGCAGCGGCTCCGGTCATCGAATATATGGACGGCATCTAGTCACCGCCTTGCGCGGGCAATATTTTGCCGACCGCAAATCGGAACGCTTGCTTTCGGTCTTTCGCGAGCAGCAGCGGTCCGTCGAGATCGACCCAGTGCGCCAGCTGGGCCAGAGCGAAGGCCGGGTGAATGCCCAGCGAGGTTGAGAGCATGCAGCCGACCATGATTTTCAGATCCATCGCCTGCGCCGCGTGGGCCATTGCCAGAGCTTCGGTCAGGCCACCGGCCTTGTCGAGCTTGATGTTCACGGCATCATAATAAGGCGCTATTCTTTCGATATCCCCGCTGGTGTGGCAGCTTTCGTCGGCACAGAGCGGCACCGGAGAATGTACCCCGGCGAGCAGATGGTCCTGACCCGCGCTGACCGGCTGCTCGATCATTTCGACGGAATATTGCGCGAGATGCGCGGCTTCGGCGGCGATGTCGAGATCGTTCCAGCTCTCGTTGGCATCGACGATCAGGCGCGCCGCCGGCGCACCGCGATGGACGGCGGCTACCCGTTCACGATCATTGTCCCCGGCCAATTTCAGTTTCAGCAGCGTGTAGCCATCGGCTGCCGCCTGACGGGCCTGGCTTTCCATCAGGGACGGGGTGCCAAGCGAAATGGTCAAGGCAGAGACGGTTGCTACCGGCTCTGGCAGGCCAGCCAGACGCCACAAGGGAATATTCTTTTTCCGGCATTCCAGATCCCATAGCGCGCAGTCGAGGGCGTTGCGCGCCGCTCCGCGCGGCATTTTCTGGAGCAGCAGCGCACGATCGAGGCCCGGATGGCCAGCAACAAACCGCTCTATTTGATTCGCGCAATTTTCTGCGCTCTCGCCTTCATAATAGATCGGCGTCGCTTCCGCCCGTCCGGTCATCGAACCGTCAGATATTGTGCACAGGACAACATCGACATGGGTTTTGGTGCCCCGGCTGATGATGAAGGCACCAGCAACAGGCCATCGTTCGACGGTGACAGATATAGTTGGCGTCATGCGCCGCTTCTACCGCGCACCGCAGAAAGCGCCATTCAATTTGTAAAGGGTCGGTGCGACTGCGACAAAGTTTTCGGTTGTGCTGCGCCGGTCATATCTTTGGCGATCGGCAGCTGCCGGGCCTCTGAGGTTCGCCGCGCCATATAAGTGTCGAGACCTATTTGCAGCGCCACCAGCATATAGACGAAGGGCTGATAGGCGATTCCCACGAACAGCGCACCGACGAGGAAAATCATGTGGGCATTTTGCAGGGCAATGGCGAGCGGAGCAACCCATTGTTCTTCGCGCTTCTGCGATTTCGAATAGCGTCGTCGCAACAGCTCCATGCGCCATAATCCGCCGACATGGATCATCAGCCATAGGATCAGGCCAGGATAGCCCTGTTCGCCGAGCATTTCGAAATAGCTGCTGTGAAAAGCCCGTGCCTCGTCTTCCACCACCCGGGCGTCGACATCGTCCGGGTTGATACCCCATTCCTCATATTGGCTGACGTCCACTTCCGACAGTTCATAGGTCAGCTTGTTGATTCGATAGACATCAAAGCCACCTCCGAAAGGATGTTGCTTCGCATAATCCCACGTCCACTGCCAGACTGCGAGCCGGGTCGATGCCGACTGGTCCGCCTTGTAATTTTCAATCGTCCCCATCCGCTCGGTAAAACTTTGCGGCAGCAATGGGATCGACAATACGCCGATTGCCGCCGCCAGTCCGGCGTAAATCATCCGGTAACGGACAAATCGCAATTGCAGAACGGCCCAGACCGCGATGCAGACAAGCCCGGTTCGCGCCTGGGTTCCGATCGGGATGAGCAAGGCAGAGAAGATCAGCGCGTAGGCGAATAGCCTGACGCGCCAGTCGGGCGGGAAAATGGTTCCATGATGGGAGAGCCAGAGTATCAGCGGGATGATGCAGATTGCGACCGTCGAGATTATGGATCCTTCGTAGAGACCGCTGTTGTTGTCGACGAGCAGCACCAGGACACCGTAGCCGCCGCCGGAAGCGAGCGTCTTGATCCCTCCCGTGATGATCAACGTAGCCGCGCACAGCACCATGAACAGCGCCAGTGCTTCCAGTCGCAATCTGGTCTTCAGGGTCAGAGGCAGGAATATTGCAAACACCAGAGCTTTCCAGACCCAGTCCCATTTTTCCAGCGCCGCAACGGGGACCTCGGCTTGCAAGGTGGTATAGCCGCAATAGGCGAGCAGAAGAATCATCATGCCCTGACGGATGGAAAAACGGCTGTCCTGCTTGGTGTCGGCAATCAAATAGCCGAGCAGAGCCAAAGCGAAGACGACCAGTGACAGCGGTATCGAGTTGAGCATGAAATAGCTCAGCCGCTGCGGAGCGACGATGTCGATATAGGCGTAGATCAGTGTGAACAGGAACGGTCGCTTGAAAGCGATCAGCAGCAGCGCGACAAGATATCCGACAAAGAAGAGGTCACGCATCGTGCCATGACCCTGCAGGCGACGACTGTTTCGCGAAACCGCCGGATTCATGGTCGGGTTCCGGCGGGTCTTCGACATCCAGATCATCGCGATGCATGAGACGCCAGGCCGCGATCAGCAACAGTCCATGCGTCAACAAGATAGAAAAATTATCTACCATCTGCCCCATTCATCCCGGCGCGAGCGGCGAAAACACGCTCTTCTACCGTCGCCCGATACAGGCTTTGGGTTGACGGGACGTTAATCCTTTTTGGGCAAGAACTTGTGCCATGACGCGGATATTGCACATACTCGATCACAGCCTGCCGCTGCACAGCGGCTATTGCTTTCGTACGCGCGCGATCATGAAGGCGCAAATTGCCAGCGGGCTGACGGTGGCTGGCGTGACCGGAGTACGGCAAAATCAGCATGGCTATGTAGCGAAACAGTCAATGGAAGAGGCTGATGGCCTCTGCTTCTACCGGACCCTGGCTCGGGTGCAGGGGCCGTCCCCCGTACGCGAATGGCGGGAAATAGCGGCTCTGACCGAACGGATCGAGCAAGTCATCAGCGACTGGCAGCCAGACGTGCTGCATGCTCACTCGCCCGCTCTAAACGGCCTGGCCGCCCTGCGTGCGGCAGACAAGTCGGGGCTGCCGCTGGTCTATGAAATTCGGGCCTTTTGGGAAGATGCTGCGGTCGGCAACGGGACGGGCAGGGAAAACAGCCCGCGTTACTGGCTGACCCGGCAACTGGAAAATCATGTGGTCAACGGCGCCGATGCCGTGGCAGTAATCTGCGAGGGCCTGAAGTCCGATCTGATCAGCCGCGGCGTGAAACGGGAAAAAATCACAATCTCCCCGAATGGCGTGGATCTGGATTTGTTCGGGCAGCCGCCAGCGCGAGATGACCGGCTTCTGTCCGAGCTGGGATTGGCGGGCAAGTCGGTTCTCGGATTTATCGGCAGCTATTATGATTATGAAGGGCTGGACGATCTGATTGCAGCGATGCCCTTGCTGCTCGCTTCTCACCCGCAAGCGCATCTGCTGCTGGTTGGCGGTGGGCCAAGGGAAACCGCATTGCAGAACCAGGTTGAGCGACTCGGCCTCGGGACCGCCGTGACGTTCACCGGCCGGGTGCCGCATGGCGAAGTCGAGCGCTATTATGGTCTGATGGACATCATGGTCTATCCCCGCAAATCCATGCGCCTTACCGATCTCGTGACACCGCTGAAGCCCCTGGAGGCGATGGCGCAAGGGCGGCTTGTGGCAGCGTCGGATGTTGGAGGGCACCGGGAACTGATTGAGGATGGCGTGACCGGGACGTTGTTCCCCGCCGGCGACCCCGAAAAAATCGCGCAAAAACTGGCCAGCCTCCTCGAAAACCGAGGAGAATGGGCACAAACTATTGAAACAGCAAAGAAATTTGTTGAGGCGGATCGTAACTGGTCGTCAAACATTTTGCGTTACACTCCTGTTTACCAAAGGCTGATTGCGCGCAAATCGTTCGAGCGCGCAGCCTGAGACGGTGGAGAAGAATGTGGATCAAATAGAGCAGGATTTCGCGCGGTTCAAAAAGCCGGCAATGGCTATCGCGGGCGGAATTGCGGCAGCGCTTGTGATTGCGACTCTGCCCCATGTCTATCTTGAAGATATTGTTGGCGCGACCGGACTGTCCGAAATCGTTCCGGCAGCAGCGCCGCCGCTGGGTAATACCGCGCGCGGACTCATCGCTGTCGTGGCGGGCATGATATCCGCATCTGCGCTGTATCTGTTCCTGAACTACAAGACGAATTCACATGATGGAGATTCCGATATGGGCTTGGCGATCCGCAAAAACATGACCTCGACGGCGATCGACGGCAAACGCGAAGGGAAGGCAGGTCTTGCTGTTCCGAAGCTGAATCTGTCGGTCAAATCCCTCACGAAATTTCTCAAAAAGCCGAAGAGATCACCGGGCCAGGTGACCGAGCTGAAAGATCTGCCGGATACCAGGGCGGCCGACCGTCATCCGGATGCACCGGCCCGCCAGCCGATTTTTGCCTCGTCCGATCTGGGTCTGCCACTGGCCGAAAAAATCAAGCACTTTGATGAACCGCTGTTCGAGCAAAAGCCTGCGGATACCTCAGAGCCAGCAGTACAATATGCAGCGCCGGTCGAGCCGGAAGTCCCGGAAGCAAGGCTGCACCCGCCGATGCGGGAGCAGGTTGCGGAGGATCAAGGAGCCAGCTCAAAGCCGCAAAGCGAAGCGATGACGCCGCAGGCGGACCTGTCCGGCTTGTCGCTTGCCGAACTGGCAGACCGGCTGGAAGCCGGACTGGCCCGTCTGGAAGCATTGCAAAAGCGCGAACGGGTTTCGCCAAGTCCGGCAACTCCATCCGTGCCGGATCCGGTAAGCACCCATCCTGTGCCCGAAACGCCATCTGCACCTGCACCGGTTGCCATTCCACCGCTGCGTTCGGTTGATAAGGCGGAAAGCGACAGTCCGCAGAACCGGCAAGCCGATATGGACGCGGCTTTGAAGGCTGCTCTCGGAACACTGGAAAAAATGACGGTTCAGCGCTGACGGTCAGGATCGTTCCAACGGATCGATGATGGCCAGGATTTCGACCAGCAATCGCGGGTCGGACCGATCCCTGATCAGTATATCGGCAACGAAATAGCCGGGGATCACAAATTCGTGCTCTGGCAGGATCTGGACCAGCTCCTGCAGCGCTGCCGCATCCGGCCATTCAATCGAGAAACAATAGCGTATCCCGGAGAAGGTGATGCTCGCCCAGTTACGCTCTCCTTGCAACTGGACGCAGGCATGGCCCCGGGTCAGCGCTTTTATCTGAATGGCAATTGCCGAACCGGGCATTCGCCGAGCAACAGTCCGCCCCTTGGATTCAGCTGACATTTTCGGAACGCCACCGGCTAATGAAGCGCTCCACCCGCTCCGAGACCGTCTTCCCGGGTTCGCGACCGTTGCGCAGGTCCTGGACGAAACGGGGATCGCGAACGGCAAGCCGCCCGAACCGTGTCCAGGCCATGTCGGTTTCGTTCAGGAATATCTCGATTTTTCGCAACAATGGCACCGGCAATCTCCTTCTTGCTGCAGGTCGCCTGATGGCGACTCGTTGAATAGGGAATTTCCTATTTGAAATGATATTTCCTACATGTCTAGGAAAAATCCTATTGCCAGTTTCGGCCAGCTTGGTTATGCTGTCCGGATTATGACCGAGGATGCACGCGCCAATCTGGAGAGACTGATCCGTGAGAATGGGCATGATTTTGCCGCGCTTTCGAAAATGCTTGGCAAAAACCCTGCCTATATCCAGCAATTTATCCGGCGCGGTTCGCCGAAAAAGCTGGATGAAGAGGATCGCCGCCGACTGGCGGAATTTTACGGTGTGGATGAACGGATGCTGGGTGCGCCTGAGGCGCGCGCGTTGCCCGTGAAGCATCGCGACCGCTCCGACGGGCTGCTGCGAATCCGGCAATTGCAGGTCGGGGCGTCCGCCGGTCCGGGCTCGCTGGCGGATGACGAATTTGCCGAATCGATGGGCTTTGCGCCGAAATGGCTGCGGCGGCTAGGCGCCGACCCCGCCAATCTGTCGCTGATCGTCGTGGATGGCGACTCCATGGCCCCGACCCTGGGCGATGGCGATGACATCATGGTCGACCGCGGCGCTGCGACGCGACCCTTGCACGATGGCATCTATGTGCTGCGCATGGACGACGTGCTGCTGGTCAAGCGGGTCGCTATGGGGCCATCCGGAAAACTGACCATACGCAGCGACAATCCGCAATATCCGGACTGGGAGGACGTCAGTGCGGATAGTGTGAATATCATTGGACGGGTGGTCTGGACAGGGCGGCGGCTCTGACCGGACTGGCAACAGGTGGGTTGCAACTTTGGGGTGTTGTCGCCAAATAGCTTTTCATGACAGATGCACCCCTCAAGGCCGTGATCATTCCGGTCACCCCGCTCCAGCAAAACTGCACACTTCTTTGGTGCACCAAGACCAACAAGGCCGCGCTCAGCGATCCGGGTGGCGATCTTTCGCGGCTCAAGGCTGCGGTGGATGAGCATGGTGTTGATCTGGAGAAGATCATCATCACCCACGGGCATCTCGACCATTGCGGACAGGCCGGGATGCTGGCCGAAGAGCTTGGCATTCCGATCGAGGGTCCGCACGAGGACGACCGCTTCTGGATAGACCAGCTTGACGGTGATGGCGCGCGTTACGGCATGGTCGCAAAAAGCTTCGAGCCGGATCGCTGGCTGAAGGATGGCGATCAGGTCACGGTGGGCGAACTGGTCCTGGATGTCATCCACTGTCCCGGCCATACGCCCGGGCACGTGATTTTCTATCATCAGCCGTCCAGACTGGCCGTGGTGGGTGATGTCCTGTTTCAGGGATCGATCGGCCGCACCGATTTTCCGCGCGGCAATCACCAGGACCTGATCGATGCGATTACCCAGAAGCTCTGGCCCCTGGGCGACGACGTGACCTTCATTCCCGGGCATGGTCCGACCAGCCAGTTCGGCTATGAGCGCAAGACCAACGCCTTTGTCGCGGATGATGTGCTGGCAGCGCGCTAGTTCCCGCAAACTGTTGTAGCTTGAAGAGAAAGCCGAAACGCATGACCTTGACCAAGCTTCTTGTTCCCACTTTCATGCAGATGCTGAACACGCTTTCCGGGTGGCTGGAGAAGGCGGAAGCGCAAATGCCGGCAGGGGAAGCGGAGGCGCTGCTGTCCGCTCGTCTTGCCCCTGACATGTTCCCGCTGGCGACCCAGGTCCGTTTTGCCTGCGTACAGGCGCAGGAAGCCGTCCACCGGCTGCGCGGGGAGGCCTTTCCGGCCTCTCTGGCTCAGCTGCTCGATGAAGCGCGCAATGGGGGTGAGAAGCCGGGTTCCCTTGTGACCGCACAGCAGCGGATTGCCGACACCATCGCGCTGCTGGACGGTGTCGGTTCAGCCGCGCTCGATGGAGACCCGGAGCGCCCCGTCGCGCACGCGCTCCCGAACGGCATGATCTTCGACCTAACGGCAGAGCAATATGCGAGGGACTGGGCGCTTCCCCAATTTTACTTCCACCTGATGACCGCCTATGCGATCCTGCGCGCCCAGAAGATCGAGATCGGCAAGGTGGATTACATACCGCATATGTTCGCCTATCTGCGCCCGGAGACATCACCCGCGGGCTGAATCGGCAAGCGGCTGTTGCTAGGCTTGCAGATAGGGAATGGTGATCGCATAGATGCCGAGTCCGAGCAGCGCCAGCATGGTTACGATCGTGCCGATCATGCGGCCCTTGCCAAATCTGCCGTCATCCATTCCGACACCATGAGCCACCCGGCCGAGGAGATAGAGGCCGCTGACGATCCATAACCATGTTGGAGAGGTCGCGCTCGCAAGCTCGATCGCTGCCACCAAAAGCAGCACGAACGGGGCGCTTTCGATATAATTGCTGTGGGCCCGCATCCGGCGGATCACCTTTTCATTGCCGCCGTCGCCGATGCTGACTTTCTCGCTCGTCCGCACCTGTCCCACGCGGATCATCAGCCAGATATTTATCAATGCTGCCGCGCCCGCCACGGTCAAGGTTATAGGTAAAATCATAATGCCCCCCAGATATGTTAAAATTATCGACCCGCTATAGAAGCACAATGCTTGCAACGCACAGGAAAATCATTATACGCGCCCCTTCGCGTGCAATCTGCTGAACCAAGACCAAGCGATTCTCTGCAACAACAGGGACTGGTTTGATAAGCTTGGCTGATTGGCATATTGAGCATGCTATGTATTTTTAAATCTAAAGAACAGGCTTAGCAATGGCTGTACCTAAAAGAAAAACTACGCCGTCCAAGCGCGGCATGCGCCGGTCTCATGATGCTTTGAAAGTCGAAGCCTATCAGGAATGTCCGAACTGCGGTGAATTGAAGCGTCCGCATCATTTGTGCGGAGCCTGTGGCCATTATAATGGCCGTGAAGTCTTGGCCGCCGATCTTTAATCGGCTAGTCTTCAGGCTTCTGACGCGCAAACAAGGGGAATAACCGGTGGGAATGAGGCCGCGAATCGCGATTGATGCGATGGGCGGAGATGAAGGCCCGCGCGTCATGGTTGCCGGTGCGGCGCTCGCGCGGCACCGTCATGCCGGCTTTCAGTTTCTTTTCGTTGGCGACGAAGCGCAGATCAGAGAAGCGCTCAAGGATCATCCCAATCTCAGCGCTGCATCCGAAATCCTGCACGCTCCGGACGTCGTCTCGGGAGACGACAAGCCGGGTCAGGCGCTGCGCAATTCCAAGACGACATCCATGGGCATGGCCGTCAACGCGGTGAAAGCCGGTGAGGTAAGCGCCGCCGTCAGTGCCGGAAATACCGGTGCATTGATGGCTATCGCCAAGCTGGCGCTGCGCACCATGCCGGGGATCGACCGGCCCGCCTTGTCGGCCTTGCTGCCGACGATGAAGGACACCGACGTCGTCATGCTGGACCTCGGTGCCAATACCGAATGCAATAGCCGGAACCTGGTGCAGTTTGCCGTGATGGGTGCTGCCTACAGCCGCATCATGCACGGCTTCGACCGGCCCAAGGTCAAGCTGCTGAATATCGGGACCGAGGAAGCAAAAGGTACCGGAACCATCCAGGAAGCTGCGGCGACGCTCAAGGGGGCGGCCGGTCTGCACATGGATTTTCTCGGATTTACCGAGGCGGACAAGATATCGACCGGCGAGGTCGATGTGATCGTGACCGACGGGTTCTCCGGCAACGTCGCGCTGAAGGCGCTGGAAGGCACCGCGCGGTTTGTTACCGATCTGCTGAAGCGCAGTTTTCTGAGCAGCCTGCGGTCCAAAATCGGCTTCCTTATATCGCGGCCGGCTACGGAAATGCTGCGCGACCAGCTCGATCCCAACAATCACAACGGGGCCGTTTTTCTGGGTCTGAACGGCGTCGTGGTCAAGAGCCATGGCAGCGCCGATGCAAAAGGCGTCGCCAATGCCGTGGAAGTAGCGGCGCGGCTGGTGGAGGATAGTATTTTGGAACGCATCAGCGAGGATCTGACAAAAATCAGCGAAGCAGCGCCGGTCGTCGAGGTGACAAAATGAGTCATGCAGCTGCCAGGCGCGCGGTAATCAAGGGAACCGGATCGGCATTGCCGCGCACGAGGGTTTCCAACGCCGAGTTGGCCAAGCGGGTCGACACCACGGACGAATGGATCGTCGAACGCACCGGGATCCGCTTCCGCTATATTGCCGAGGATGACGAGACAACGTCGAGTCTCGCGATTGAGGCCGCGCAAAAGGCCATGCAGGCGGCAGGTTTCACCAGCGCCGATATCGATCTGATCATCGTCGCAACCGCAACCCCCGACCAGACCTTTCCGGCCACGGCCACCATCGTGCAGGACGCGCTGGGCTGCAATGGCTGCGTGGCTTTTGATGTTGCCGCAGTATGCTCGGGTTTCCTTTACGCGCTTTCCGTGGCGGACAGCATGATCAGGGCCGGCAGCGCACAAAATGCGCTGGTGATCGGTGCCGAGACATTCAGCCGCATATTGGACTGGGAAGATCGCGGCACCTGCGTGCTCTTTGGCGACGGTGCCGGTGCGGTGGTGCTCGCCGCGGAAATGGGAGAGAGGGGCATCCTTGCTACCCGTTTGCACGCCGACGGCGCGCATAATCAGCTTCTATATGTCGACGGCGGCGCCGGCACGACGGGGACGGTCGGCAAGCTGCGGATGAAAGGTCGCGAGGTGTTTCGTCACGCAGTTGTCAATCTGTCCTCGGTGTTGAAGGAAGTTCTGGAAGAAGCGGGAGAATCGATCGAGAATGTCGACTGGGTCGTTCCGCATCAGGCCAATGCCCGGATATTGGACGCAACCGCAAAAAAGCTCAATCTCGCTCCCGAAAAGGTGATCAAGACGGTCGACATGCACGCCAATACATCAGCGGCATCGGTCCCGCTCGCGCTGGACACTGCCGTGCGCGATGGTCGAATCAAGCCTGGAGATTTGCTGGTTCTCGAAGCGATGGGCGGTGGATTTACATGGGGTGCGTCGGTCATTCGATACTGAATTGTTTCTGCTTTCCTTTGTAAATTAACCATAATCGACATTTTCGTCGCCGATTTTACATCTTTGTCGAATGCCAGTTGAGCGAAATGCATGTCCGCTTCTAGCTTGCTCTCATGGACTATCCGGCATCCACAAGTCTGAAGATTTCGGCTCCGTTTCTCCACCGCGCCTATCTTGCCTGTCATGCTCTTGAGGCCCGCAAGCCAAAGCTCTTGAGTGCGCTCCGCTGCTCCGAACCCGAATTGCGTGATCCAGCCTATCAGCTGCGTGATGATTGCATCGCCAGCCTCTGCGCAGCGGCTCAGGAAGAACTGAGCCGAGCCGACATTCATTGTGCGATCAGCAAGCAGATGGTTCCGCGGGGGTTTTCCGATCCCGGCTATGCCGCCTTTTTCCAGCCCAGTTTTGGGGAGGCCCTGGTTCAGCTGGTTGCGGAGCAACGGCTGGGCGGTGACCGACCGATCGTAAAGATCATGCAGCTGTCATCCGGTGACCGCTTGGTCTGGAGCCACGACAAGGCTGTCTCGCCAGATTTCGTGCACATCCTGTTTGGCTTGATCTATCATTGCGGAGAGGCGCTGGCAGACGGTCGCTTCAAGACCGTCAAGGCTGCGTATTTTGCACATTCCCGGCCAGAGGGATTCAGGGGATTTCCCGAAGCGGATTCGGACGCACCCGCGATTCCCTGCCATTTCAACAGCCCGTCCACCTGTCTCGAATATCATCACCGGGTCATGAGCAGAGCAACCGAGAGCTATAATCCTGCGATCTTGGCCGCCGCCCGAAGGCAAGAAGCGTTCTTTGCACGCAACAGGTTCGAGCGCGATACTCTCTCGAAGCTTACCTATGAATATCTTTTGTATCTGCTCGATAAATCTGGCCTCAGCCTAGACGCGGCAGCGGCAACATTTGGCATGGCGGAACGGACATTGCGGCGCAAATTGGTTGCCGAGGGCATTTCCTATCGGCAGTTGCTGGAGCAGGTGAGACGAGACACCTGCCAACTCTATTTCCTGGAGGGAACCCGCAATCTTTCCGAAATATCGGCGAAACTGGGTTATAGTGAACTGAGCGCGTTCACCCGTGCCTACACGAGCTGGTACGGCCATCCGCCGAGCCGGGACACCGGCGGCGGCATAGCTCTTGCCGCCTGAATATGTCCGTGAAATGGTGGGCGTAGAGAGAGTTGAACTCCCGACCCCTTCGATGTCAACGAAGTGCTCTACCACTGAGCTATACGCCCACGCTGGAGGCCGTCTAGCCAGCCGCTTCGGCTGGCGCAAGACTTAATTCAGGTCGCTGATGCTGTCGGGCTGGAACAGCCGGTCGACCTCCAGAACCAGATCCCGCAAATGAAAGGGCTTGGACAATATTTTGGCTTTGGGAACCGATTCTCCGGCACGCAATGTTACGCCTGAAAAGCCGGTGATAAACATGACCTGGGTCTCGGGGCAGACGGCAGCACAATGCTGTGCAAGCTCGATCCCGTCCATCTCCGGCATCACGATATCGGTCAGAAGAAGATCGAATTTCTGCGCGTCGAGCAATGGTACGGCAGCGGTTCCGCGGTCCACGGCGACAACTTCATAGTTGGCTTTCTCGAGGGCGCGTGTAAGATGTTCACGCATCGCCTGTTCATCTTCCGCGAGGAGAATCCTGATCATTTTGTCGCACCTTCCCGATAATGCCTGAATACAGACCGGCTATTATGCCGAGGCCGCCATATAAGTGCAAATCGGTTAATTTTTTCCCGAAGCGAAGGATTTTTTTCGGAGAACGGTCTGATTTTTTCGGGGGTAAATATGGCTAACCCCATCACTGGTCCAATAACGTCCCCGGCGGCATCCTACACCCTGTCCAACGTGGCCGCGCTCAACTTCCCGGTGCTGGTGAGCGTCCCTCATTCCGGTCGCGAATATCCGTCCGAGTTGCTCGCCAATCTGAATGTCTCTGCATCCCACCTGCTCCGACTGGAAGACCGCTATGCGGACCGGTTGGCGGCATCAGCCATTGCCGCGGGATTTCCAGCGATCATTGCCCGCAAGCCGAGAGCCTGGATTGATCTCAACCGCAGTCGCGCGGAACTCGATCCCGATATGATCGCCGGCATGGATATGACCCAGACGTCGCATATCAGCAAGAAGGTGAGAGGCGGGTTGGGCATCGTGCCACGCCGGCTCCACGGCACGGGCAATCTTTGGCGCGAAAAATGGCAGCATCAGCATGTCATCGACCGAATCGAGAAGGACCACGAGCCCTATCATCTGATGGTGACGCATTTGCTTGATCAGATCCGGGCCACACATGGCTGTGCGTTGCTGCTGGATTTGCACAGCATGCCACCGGTATTTGACGAAAACCGTCGCAAAATCGGCTTTGTCATCGGTGACCGCTTCGGGCGGAGCTGCGAATCCCGATATGTTGAACTGGCCGGCGTTCACTTTCAGTTGCAGGGCCATCATGTTCACACCAACCACCCCTATTCCGGTGGCTATATTCTGGAGCGCCATGGCAAGCCGGCAGGAAACATTCATGCTTTTCAGCTCGAAGTGGATCGTTCGCTATATCTCGACCAGAATTTGCGCGAACCGATTGCGGCCTCCCGGGCCATTGCGGATCTGATCCGCAACTGCTGTCTTATGCTGGCGGAGCAAATGACGGGCCGCGACCAGCTCGAAGCAGCGGAATGAGAGTTTTCCAATAAAAAACCACCTCGCCAAAAAGGCGAGGTGGTCAAGGTTCAGGGAGGTGGCATTCCAAAGGAATGCCGATATCGATCCGATCGGGGGATGCGGACCGATACAAGCGTTATGTGGGGCCTGTCCCGAAGAGTTGCAAGCCCCGCTGGCTGAAAATATTTATCCTATTTACCCGCCTCTGTTTAATCCGGGTAATGGTGAATGTGATCAGGTCAAATCTGTACGGAAGGAGCTTCCGTGACTTGTGGCATTTTGCCGGCGCTCACCTGCCTCGCGAATACATCGCGCATCAGCTGTAGCGAGAAAAGATGCGCATAGATCAACGGCAATATTCCGTTCTGGTTGATCTTGCGCAGTTCATCGCCGCGCATGTCGCGCAGTTTTTCTTCGTCCACCATCTTGAAGCCGCGGTAGATGAAAGGTTTCTCGACACCGGTTTGCTGAATGGAAACTTCGCCATCCATCAACAAGCCCATTTTTTCCAGTTCCTGGACAAATTGACCGGTCCGCTGGCCTGCCTGTTCAAACTGTTCACAAAAATTCAGGATGTTTTTGGTCGTCTCGGTTGGCTGATCCTTTTCAAACAGGGCATCGCCTTCCTTGTAGTCACCAATCGCATCGGTTGTCGGGTCGAAACACAGCGACAGTTCCTCGGCATCCGGACGCAGCTTGGCGAGCATGAAGGGATAGCGGCGGACATAAGCGGGAACATAAGCGGGTTCGCTGAATTGTCCCTGATCGTTCATGAACGTGTTGACGCCTTCGTTCAGGCCCATCAGAATCAGTGGCACGCTGTTTTCCCCGACCGAAAATACGATGGGATAATTGCGGGAAGCACTCATGAATTCATCTGATGTAATCGGAATCGCATGTTGCGACTGCATGAAGGATGCGTTGTCGAGCCCCTTGACCTTCCAGTTCGCATGCTCCTTGGAATTGAGCGGGATCAGGTCCTTGTAGAACATGGGTAGGGCTTGTTCTTGCGGCGTGCTCGCCATGGTCAAATTCTCCGAAAAATTACTGTTGATACCGAAATAGTTGCCTTGCGCTTTAAGAGCCTGACTGACCGGACGCAAGGGGAACGAGTTTGCCCGGGTTCATAATATTCTTTGGGTCTATCGCCATCTTGATTGCACGGAGCATCGAGAGGCGCGCTTCCGAGGACAACCGCTCGAGTTCGGCACGCTTGTTTTGCCCGATTCCATGTTCTGCCGAAATGGAGCCGCCCGCCGCAATGACGAGGTCGTGGACAAGGGGTGTCACCTGTTTCGCGGCTTCCCGCATCCATTCCTGGGCCTGCACGCCGTGGGGTGCCTTGACGTGAAAATGGACATTGCCATCTCCCATGTGACCGAAGGCAGCGACTTTGGTGCCCGGGAATTTTGCTTCCACGACGGGAGATGCCTCGTCGATGAAACGGGCCATGCCGGGGACCGGAACACTGATATCGTGCTGCAGCGCTGGGCCGCTGGCGCGCTCCGCTTCGGCAATAGAATCGCGGATTTTCCAGAAATCCTCCGCCTGCTGCTCGCTGGCCGCCAGGGTCGCGTCTTCGATCAGGTCTCGCTGCAGTGCATCGGCAAGCAGGCGCTCCGTGACCGATCCCGGATCCTGTGCATCAGGCTGATCGCGTATGATTTCGATCAGCACATGCCAGGGATGCGTGCCGGCGAGCGGAGACCGGGTGCCGGGAATGTGGCGCAACACCGAATTCAGGCATGTTTCGGGAATTATCTCAAAGCCTTCCAGTGATTGTGGAATCCGTCCGTTGAGAAAGCGGAACAGCTGATAGGCCGCGTCTGGGCTGTGGACCGCGACCCAGGCCACGCAGCGATCCACCAGTGCGGGTACGGTTTTCAGCGTCGCGGCAGTGACAATGCCGAGCGTGCCCTCACCACCAACGAACAATTGTTTCAGATCATAGCCCCGATTGTCTTTTTTGAGGGCCGCGAGTCCGTCGTAGATGCTGCCGTCGGGCAGCACAGCTTCGATGCCTGCCACCAGCGAGCGCATCGTGCCGTGGCGCAGCACTTGGGTACCGCCCGCATTTGTGGAAATTAGGCCCCCCACCGTTGCGGAGCCCTTGCCGCCCAGAGTCAGCGGAAATCTTTGGCCTTCGGCGGCAAGCGCCTCGTGCAGGTTCTGCAATATGACACCGGCCTCGCACACCACCAGCTGATCCTCGGGTTCGATCGCCACAATCCGGTTCATCCGGCGGAGAGACAGCAATACCGACCGACCGCTGATATCGGGCGTCGCCCCTCCGACCATGCCGCTGTTGCCGCCCTGCGGCACGATCGCCACGGCATTTTCGTTCGCAATTCTAACGATTGCTGCCGTCTCATCCCTGTTTGCCGGCGACACCATCGCGGCGGCCGCACCCGTATAGCGCCCCCGCCAGTCGGTCAGCCAGGGCTCCATATCTTCGTCCGCGGTGGTAAAGCCCTTTGCTCCCACAGCCGATCGCATTTGTTCCAGCCATTTTGCTGTTTTGGGCATAATCAGGTTCCTGCATGATGGCGTTATCTGTAGGCAATCATCCGCCTGAGAGAAACCGGCAGGCAAAGCTATCCGGATAGGCGGGCGATAACAAATTCTCAGTTCATGGAATATTCAATCACAGTTGGTATAGCGAAAGCAAGAGTTAGTTAAGGGATTATGGTGAGCCTCTCACTTACAGCGATATTGCTGCTCTCCGTACCAGAAATGCGCGAGATGCAGGCGGTGGATCTTTCACCGGAAGAAGCGGCCATGTCCTTCGTGCCCGAGCGGCCTCTGGTCTATGCGCAGGTTCGAATCGAGAAGCGGGTTATTATCCGGGTGCCTCGCCGTCGCCCCTCTTCGCTGGCGCCAGCCTCGGGCTTTTTGCCGGAAAGTGCGCGCGAGACCTATCGCGAAAAGAAAATCGGCAAATGCCTGCCGATGAACAATATCCTCGGCGTGCAGATGTTCGCGGATCGCTATCTCGATCTGGTGACCAAGGACCGCAAACGGATAAGAGCACAGCTGGAGGACAATTGTCAGGCGCGCAGTTTTTATTCCGGCTTCTACGTCGAAAAAACGGATGACGGAAAAATGTGTGCAGGCCGCGATATCCTGCATTCCCGCACCGGGGCCAAATGCGAGATTGAGCGATTTCGAGAACTTGTACCGGAACGCTAGATCAAGCGAGAAAGCTTGACAAATCCGGGATATGCGATCATTGCCCGGCAAAGTCCAAGAGGCTATGACAGGATGCAGGGTGCATCCTATATTTTTCCGGAACCGCTATGAAATTTGCCGATCTCGGCCTGTCTGAAGAACTGTTGAAATCCGTAGCCGAGGCTGGCTATGACGAACCGACCCCGATTCAGGCGCAGGCCATCCCCCCCGTACTGATGATGAAGGATATCATCGGCATCGCCCAGACCGGCACCGGCAAGACAGCGAGCTTCGTGCTGCCGATGATCGACATCCTGGCGCATGGCCGGTCACGGGCACGCATGCCGCGGTCGCTGATTCTCGAGCCGACCCGCGAACTGGCTGCCCAGGTCGCCGAAAATTTCGAGAAATATGGCAAGAACCACAATCTCAGCATGGCGCTGCTGATCGGCGGCGTATCGATGGGCGACCAGATCAAGGCACTGGAAAAGGGCGTCGATGTCCTGATCGCCACCCCGGGCCGTCTGATGGACCTGTTCGATCGCGGACGGATCCTGATGTCGGGCTGCGAACTGCTGGTGATCGACGAGGCCGACCGGATGCTCGACATGGGCTTCATTCCCGATATCGAATCGATCTGCTCGAAGCTGCCGGCGACGCGCCAGACGATGCTGTTCTCGGCGACGATGCCGCCACCGATCAAGAAACTGTCCGACCAGTTCCTCAACAATCCCAAATATATCGAGGTTTCGCGTCCGGCGACGGCCAACACCTCGATCGACCAGTGGCTGATCGAAGTGGCGCCGAAGGCGAAGCGCAAATTGATCGTCGACCTGCTGGACAATGAAGGCGTCGAAACCGCGATCATCTTCTGCAATCGCAAGACCGAGGTTCGCGATCTTTGCGAGAGCCTGCGCAAGGACGGCTTTGATGCCGGACAGATTCATGGCGACATGGACCAGAGCTCGCGTCTGGCGGAGCTCGACCGTTTCAAGTCGGGTGAAATCAACATATTGTGCGCGTCCGATGTCGCCGCCCGCGGGCTGGATATCAAGGGCGTCAGCCATGTCATCAATTATGATATTCCCTGGCATCCGGACGACTATATTCACCGGATTGGCCGGACCGGGCGCGCAGGCGCTACCGGGGTTGCCATCACCTTCATCACCCGCAGCGATGCGGAGCATGTCGAGAGCATTGAAAAGCTGACCGGCATGAAAATTCCTGTCCGCAAGGAGCGTCAGGCCAAGGGTGGCGGGAAGCCGGCGGAAAAGCCTGCTGCAAAGCCCGCTCCGGCGAAACCGGACGAGGCGAAGGCGGAGCCATCAAAGGCGAGTGCCCCCAGCAGGGACGATAGGCCAAAGCGGTCGCAGCAAGACGACCGGCCCAAAAAGCCACGGAACGAAGAAGCGTCGAAGAAGCCGCGGAACGAAGATGAGCCGAAGAAGCCGGCCCGTGCCGCAAAGGTCCGGGACGAAAAGCCGCCGGTCGCGCAGGATGGCAATGATGCTGACGACGGCTGGAACGGCCCAATGCCCAGCTTTCTGGACGCCAAGCTCAACCGCTAGATTTGCGTTACTGCAGTGTCAGGCTGTCCAGGATGGCTGTGGCTAGCGGCTCTGCCGACTTGGCCTGGTCGGCGGCATAGGTAACTTCCGCCTGGACCATCGTGCCATCGGGCTTGCGCAGCAGGCGCTGGCTGGATTTCAGGCCGTTGGTCAAGGTGCCGGAAGCACGATATTCATTCTTGCCGACGGCCTCGCCGGTCATCGCGTCATTGCCGTCCTCTACCCGCTCGACGGCCTTGAGCCAGGCCAGATCCTCGCGATTTTCCACCCAGCTCACGGCAAGCTTCGTGCCGCTCAGATTCTCCGTATAGACCCGGCCATTGTCGTCGCTGGCTGATTCATCGACGGTCCAGCCGCTCGGAACCATGATCGTGTAACCGCGCAAGGCGTTGGTGTAGCTTTCCATGCTGGTGAGATCGATCGGGGCTTTTTCGCCATTGCCTTCGGCCGCGGCGGCTTCGTCGCGGATCGCCTTGGTCGCGGCATCGGCCTGCCGGGCGAGTTCCTCGCTCGACGGCACATCGCCGACCGCTTCCTGTTTTCCGCAGGCCGAAAGGAGCAGTGCGAGCGACAGGGCGGCACCGAATGGAATGACTGGAAGCATGTTTTTCATATGGCCCAGACTTAAGACCAGCGGGGGGAAACATCAATGGGCATGTTGGATCGGAGTGGGATTCACGGCGGATGGAGGCTGGGTCGGCCTGTTGGAATTGGCCGAAAATGTCAAATCCAACAGGCCGCCGAGAAAATTATGCTGCGTTATCAATACCCAGGTCGGCCAGCTTCCGGTAGAGAGTCGAGCGCCCGATGCCGAGGCGCCGGGCGACTTCGGTCATGCGGCCGCGATAATGGCCGATGGCGAGGCGGATGACATCGGCCTCGATTTCCTCTAGCGGTCGCAAATTGCCATCCTCGCAATAGAGCGTGATGCCAATGCCTTCCGGACTATTCATCAGATGCGGGTCGGCATCGCTGGATTCGGCGACAAAGGAGGCGATCTGCGGAAATTCATCGCAGCTCAGGGCATTATGGTCGCACATCACGGCGGCGCGGAACAAGACGCTCTGCAACTGGCGGACGTTGCCCGGCCAGCGATAGCTGCGCAGCAGGTTCAGCGCCTCGTCGGTGATGCCGAGGCTGCGCAGGCCCGGCTGCAGCGCGAGGCGCGCCAGGAAATGGCGGGCCAGCGCCGGAATGTCGCCGGTCCGGTCGCGCAGCGGCGGAATTGTAAGCTGCACCACGTTCATCTGATAATAGAGATCCTCGCGGAAATTATCCTTTTCCACCTCCCGCTGCAGGGTGCGGTTGGTCGCGGCGATGACCCGGACGTCGAGCTGGAAACTGTTCGGGCTGCCGAGCGGCTGGATATCGGAATGTTTCAGGAAGCGGAGCAGGCGGACCTGGGTTTCCGGCGGAATCCGGTCGACCTCGTCGAGGAAGATCGTGCCGCCTTCGGCTTGCTGCAGCAGGCCGATCTTGCGGTCAAAGGCACCGGTAAAGGCCCCCTTTTCATGGCCAAAAAGGATCGAATCGAGCAGATTTCCGGTTATGGCGCCACAATTCAGCTTCAGCATCGGCAGTTTTGATCGCGGGCTGGCGGCGTGAATGGCATCGGCGATGACTTCCTTGCCGACCCCGCCTTCGCCCTCGATCAGCACCGGCACCCGGGCGCGCGCCGCCTTGGCGGCGATCGCCAGCGCGGCGCGGAAGGCCGGGGCAGCGCCGACAATTTCCTCGAATGCGAGCGGCACCGAGATTTTCTCGCTGAGCGGCCGGAGCTCGCCGTCATCCTTGGACGATTCGACGGCGGCGTTGAGCGCTGTCAGCATCCGTTCGGGGGCAACCGGCTTGATCAGATAGTCCGTGGCACCGGCGCGGACGGCGTCGACGGCCTCGGCGATCGATCCGACGGCGGTGAGCATCAGGATCGGCAGGGCGGGGCGGCGGGCCTTCAGTTCGATGATCAGGTCGGTGGCCTCGGACCCTGGCACCCAATGGTCGAGAATGATGGCGTCGAGCATCATCCCGTCCTGCGTGCCGAGCGTCGCGATCGCGGTTTCCGCATCACGGGCATAGATCGTCCGGAACCCCGCGCGCGATGCAAGCGCCGAAATCAGTCGGCACTGTGCCGGCTCATCATCGATCAGCAACAGTAATTTCGTGCCGTTTTGTGCCATTTTTATCCCGATTGTCCCACAATGAAGCATTTTCATAACGGCAATCGGTAAAGAGCCGATTAAAGGAGCGATAAAAAATCTATCCAAATTGACGGTGGGTAAGACTTGAGCCGCCGTTAATATAGGGTTACACCTCGGGGCAGTTCTGGAATGAAATATGGGGATATCATGACTGCTAATAATAATTCGGGCACAGCCCAGGAAACCTACGCGAAATTTCTGTCGATGCTCAAGGTCGGTACCGTCCTGACCGCACTGGTGGCAATATTGGTGGTTATTCTCATTTCCTAACGGATTGGAATCTAGTGTGAAAATTGCGGTATTGAAGGAACTCGCCGACGGCGAAGCGCGCGTCAGTGCGTCGCCCGAAACGGTCAAGAAGTTCGTGGCTCTCGGAGCCACCATGGCCGTCGAAAAGGGAGCGGGTGAATCTGCCGCCGTCGCCGATACCGATTATCAGGAGATGGGCGCGACCATCGGTACGCGCGAGGCGGTGCTGAAGGATGCCGACATCGTGCTGGGCGTCCAGGGTCCCGATCCGCAATCGCTGAAGGGTATCAAGAAAGGCGCCTGGCTGGTGGCCAGCCTCAACCCGTTCGGCAAGCGCGAGCGGGTCGATGCCTATGCCAAGCTGGGCATTGATGCGCTGGCGATGGAATTCATGCCGCGGATCA
>CAXIBD010000024.1:0-38926 GCA_964022135.1 uncultured Sphingomonadales bacterium
GCCTTGCTGGTCTGCTTGTCGCCGCTCAGGAACCACTGGCCTTCCTGCGCATAGCGGCCCTCCTCGACCAGCGCCCGGAAGTCGTCGATCGTGACATGGTGGATATTGGGCGTGTCGTACCAGCTTTGCGGGATCAGCCGGGTGACCGGCATCCGGCCGCCGACCAGCAGCGACAGACGGATGCGCCAGTGCGCGAAATTGGGGAAGCTGACAAAGGCCTGGCGGCCGATGCGGAGCAGCTGGTCGAGCATGACATCGGGCCGGCGGGTCGTCTGCAGCGTCTGGCTGAGCACGGCATAGTCGAAGCTGGCGTCGGGATAGGCGGCGAGATCGGTGTCGGCGTCGCCCTGCACCACCGACAGGCCCTTGGCGACGGCGCTGGCGACATTTGCCGGGTCGATCTCCAGCCCGCGCGCATCGCAGCCCTTTTCATCGCGCAGTGCCGCCATCAGCGCGCCATCGCCGCAGCCGATATCGAGCACGCGGCTGCCGGGGGCGATATTGTCGGCGATGATCTGCAGGTCGGGGCGGAGTCTGGTCATGCGGTGCGCTCATGGTCGCGGGAGACGGAAGGTTTTTGCGCACGAGGACACGAAGGCACGAAGGAATGACGGTCTGATTTCTTCTTCGTGCCTTCGTGTCTTTGTGCGAGCCTATCATGGCGGGACGGGCGGCTGTCCTTCGACAGGCTCAGGACGAACGGCAAGGCAATAGTCATCGTCCTTCTCCCGCCTTCAGGAAGCCGTCGACGATGCGGTTCATTTCCGGATTCTCGAGCAGGAAGCTGTCGTGGCCGAACGGGCTCGACAGTTCCATGAAGCTGACCTCGGCGCCGGCGGCGTTGAGGGCGTGGACGATCGCCCGGCTTTCGCTGGTCGGGTAGAGCCAGTCGGTGTCGAAGCTGATCAGGCAGAAGCGGGTTTTCGAGCCGCGGAAGGCATTGGCGAGGACGCCGCCGTGGGCCTCGGCGAGATCGAAATAGTCCATCGCGCGGGTGATATAGAGATAGCTGTTGGCGTCGAAACGGTCGACGAAGCTGATCCCCTGGTGGCGCAGATAGGATTCGACCTGGAAATCGGCGTCGAAGCCGAAGGTCTTGGCGTCGCGGTCCTGCAGGCGGCGGCCGAATTTCTCGGTCAGCCCGGCTTCCGACAGATAGGTGATATGGGCGGCCATCCGGGCGACGGCGAGGCCGCTGCTCGGCGGGTCGTCGTCGGCATAATAGGCGCCGCCCTGCCAGCGCGGATCGGCCATGATCGCCTGCCGGCCGACCTCGTGAAAGGCAATATTCTGGGCGCTGTGCCGCGCGGCCGAGGCAATTATCACCGCCGAGGCGACGCGCTCGGGATAGAGCGCGGCCCAGCTGACCGCCTGCATGCCGCCCATCGAGCCGCCGACCACCGCGTGCAGCCGCTCGATCCCGAGATGGTCGAGCAGCATCGCCTGCGCCCGCACCATGTCGGCAATGGTGATCACCGGGAAATCCATCGCCCAGGGCGTGTCGGTGGCGGGGTTGACCGTCGCCGGACCGGAGCTGCCGAGGCAGCTGCCCAGGACGTTGGTGCAGATGATGAAATGGCGGTCGGTGTCGATCGGCTTGCCGGGGCCGACCATCCGCTCCCACCAGCCGGGCTTGCCGGTGAGCGGATGGGTCGAGGCGACATATTGGTCGCCGGTCAGCGCATGGCAGACGAGGATCGCGTTGCTGCGGTCGGCGTTCAGCGTGCCATAGGTTTCATAGGCATATTCGACGGGCGCCAGGCTGGTCCCGCTGTCCAGCGGCAGCGGTCCGAGCAGGCGGACTCTGCGGTCCAGTCCAAAACGCGCATCTTCGGTCATCCACAGGCAGCTAAGCGGCGAAATCCCGAGCGTCAAATGATAATGCGGTTGACTGGCGGGCCGCAATGGCTAGTCCGGCCTCTTGGATTATCGCAGGACAGGCAGGCAAGGCCAATGAACGGACCAAAACCGAAAGAGTGGATCATGGGGATCGCGCCCTATGTGCCGGGCAAATCGAGCGGCGAAGACGGGCGCAAGCTGGTCAAGCTGTCGGCCAACGAGAATCCGCTCGGCTGCAGCCCGGCGGCGGGCGAGGCGCTGAACGCGGCGTCCGCTTCGGTCGACCGCTATCCCGATCCCGGTTCGACGAAACTGCGCGAGGCGATTGCCGCCAAGCACGGGCTGGACCCGGCGCGGATCATCTGCGGCACCGGCTCCGACGACGTGCTGCATCTCGCGGCCAATGCGTTCAGCGGGCCGGGCGACGAGATCATCTATGTCAAATATGGCTTTGCCGTCTATGATATCGCGGCGCGGCGCTATGGCGGCACGCCGGTGATCGCCGATGACAGGGATTATGGCACCGATGTCGACGCGATCCTGGCCAAGGTTACTGACAATACGAAGGTGATCTTCATCGCCAATCCCAACAATCCCACCGGCACCTTTGCGCCGCGCGCCGAGATCGCGCGGCTGCACGCGGCGCTGCCGGAGCATGTCCTGCTGGTGCTGGATTGCGCCTATGCCGAATATATGGACGAGGGCCAGGATGACGGGGCGATGGAGCTGGCGGAGACCGAGGCCAATGTGCTGGTCACGCGGACCTTTTCCAAGATCCACGGGCTGGCGGCGGAGCGGATCGGCTGGGGCTATGGCCATGCCGATATCATCGGCGCCATGAACCGGATCCGGCTGCCGTTCAATGTCACCACCGCCGGGCAGCAGGCCGCGGTCGCGGCGCTCGCCTCGGACGACTTTGTCGCCATGAGCCGCGAGCATAATGCGAAATGGCGACAGTGGCTGAGCGAGGAAATGGAGGCGCTGGGCAACCACGGCCTGCGGGTGGTGCCGAGCCATACCAATTTCCTGCTGGTGCTGTTCGAGGGACAGGTCACGGCGGAACAGGCCAATGCGGCGCTGATGGACAAGGGCTATGCGGTACGCTGGCTGCCCGGCCAGGGGCTGGTCAACGGCCTCAGGATCACCATCGGCACCGAGGACGAGACGCGCGGCGTGGCCCAGGCCCTGCGAGAAATACTGGAAGCCGCCGGCTGATGCTGCCTTTCTCGAACATCACGATTATCGGGCTGGGGCTGATCGGTTCCTCGATCGCCCATGCGGCGCGCCAGACGATGCCCTCGGTGCGGATCACCGGCCACGACAGCGATCCGGCGGTGCGCGCCCGGGTGCTCGAACTGGGCTTTTGCGACGATGTCAGCGACAGCGCCGGCGCCGCGGTCACCGATGCCGATCTGGTGATCCTGTGCGTGCCGGTCGGAGTGATGGCCGAGGTCGCCGCCGAGATCGCGCCCGACCTGCCCGCCGACGCCGTGATCAGCGATGTCGGGTCGTCCAAGGAAAGCGTGCAGACCGCACTCGCCGAGGCGCTGCCCGGCGCCCGGATCATCCCGGCCCATCCCGTCGCCGGCACCGAGCGCAGCGGCCCGGACGCCGGCTTCGCCACTTTGTTCCACGACCGCTGGTGCATCCTGACCCCGCCAGAAGATGCGGCCGAGGGTGATGTCGAGCGGCTGAAGGCCTTCTGGGAAAAGCTGGGTGCCAATATCGAGATCATGGACGCCAAGCATCATGATCTGGTGCTCGCCGTGACCAGCCATCTGCCGCATCTGATCGCCTATACCATCGTCGGCACCGCGTCCGATCTGGAAGATGTCACGCGCGGCGAGGTGATCAAATATTCCGCCGGCGGTTTCCGCGACTTCACCCGCATCGCCGCCTCCGACCCGACCATGTGGCGCGATGTCTTCCTGTCCAACAAGGAAGCGGTGCTGGAGATGCTGCAGCGCTTTTCCGAGGACCTGACCGCGCTGCAGCGCGCGATCCGCTGGGACAAGGGCGACGAGCTGTTCGACCTGTTCAGCAAGACCCGGGCCATCCGCCGCCGGATCATCGAGGAAGGCCAGGACGATGCCGCGCCCGATTTCGGGCGGACGCACGACTGAAGACTGCCGAGGCGGCCTTCGCGTCATCGGACACACGCGAAGACACGAAGCCGCGAAAATGCAATTGACGGATGATTGCCCCGGCCATCGTAAGGCGGCGGCAGGCAGTCGAAAGAGATGCGCCGGCAAGTTATTCTGATATTTGCCGAATATTCGGCAACCTCTGCGACGGTCGTTGGTTGATCGCTGTGAACCTCAAAAGGAATCTCCCTTGAAAATCATATCCTGCCTATCCGGCCTGCTGCTGCTTTCGGCATGCAGTTTTTCCGCCGATCAGAGCGACGATGCGCCGGACGGCCAGTCGGCCGGCGCATCTTCGGCCTCGACCAGCGATCCCCTGCACTTTGCCGATGCCGAGGGACCGGGCGCCGCCTTTGACGAGACGCCGGTGCTGCGCGCGCAGGTCCTGCTCGACCGGCTGGGCTTTTCGCCCGGCGTGATCGACGGCGAGGAAGGCCAGTCCTATGGCGCGGCGCTGCGCGCTTTCCAGACGGCCCATGGGCTGGACGAAAGCGGTGCACTGGACCAGGCGACGCTGGCAGCGATGCAGGAGTGGCGCGCTATTCCCGCGACCCGGCTGGTGACCATCCCGGCGGCCTTTGCCAAGGGCCCCTTCTATCCCGACATGCCCGATGGAGCCGCCGAGCAGGCGAAGCTGCCGACGCTGGGCTACGGTAATCTGATGGAAGCGCTGGCCGAGCGGTTCCACAGCACGCCGGAGGCGCTGGTCGCGCTGAACAGCCCGGACACGAAAATCGGCGCCGGCAAGGTCATCCGCGTGCCCAATATCGCTGATGTGGCGCCACTGGGCGGCGATGACCAGCGCGACTGGTCGGAGACCCTGCAGAAGCTCGGCGTCGCCGCCAAGCAGCCGGAGGCCAGCAAACTGGTGGTCGACAAGTCCGAGGGCGTGCTCAAGGCCTATGATGCCGATGGCAAGCTGATCGCCCAGTTCCCCGCAACCATGGGCAGCAGCCATGACCCGCTGCCGATCGGGAACTGGAAAATCCAGGGCGTCAGCCACAATCCGGATTTCCACTATAATCCCAAACTGTTCTGGGACGTCAGCGATGACAAGCAGGCGCAGCTGCTGCCGCCCGGGCCGAACGGGCCGGTCGGGGTGGTCTGGATCGACCTGTCCAAGCCGCATTACGGCATCCACGGCACCGGCGCGCCGGCCACGATCGGCCGGGCGGAAAGCCATGGCTGCGTCCGCCTGACCAACTGGGATGCCGCGCGGCTGGGACAGATGGTCAAGCCCGGCGTGGAGGCGGTGTTTCAGGAGTAGGAGCGACCATCAGCGGGAGCGTCCACTGGCACCCCGAATCCCGGCAGGAAACTGGTCGACCATCGCATCGGGATGCACCGGATCGCAGGGCAGCGGGATGTCGGGGACCAGGCCGCCACGCGCCTTGTCACCGCCCGGACGAAAAATGATGTATCGCGGGGCCAGGGCCTGAAGTCCGCTGTTGGCGAACGGATGCAGGGTGATCTGACCGTTCCGGTTGGCGGCCCCGCCCGGTCGTTTCGACAGCCGGGGGGTTAATCGAATATACAATCGGGAAAATTTCGTTATCCTGCAAAAAAACCATCCGTGACAATCGGTTGGGAAATCTCATGGGAGTTTGGATTTGGCCGAAGCAACAGTGATCAGCACCCCCCGTTCCGCCGACCAAGGCACCGCCGAAACCGGCTATGGCAGCAAGAGCTACCGCAACTATATTCTCGGCATCCTGCTCACGGTCTATATTTTCAACTTCATCGACCGCACGATCATCAACATCCTGACCGAGCCGATCAAGGAGAGCTTCGGGGTCGAGGACTGGCAGATGGGCCTGCTCGGCGGGCCCGCCTTTGCCATTCTCTACACCTTTGTCGGCATCCCGATCGCGCGTTTTTCCGAGAAACATCACCGGGTCTGGATCATCGCCGGATCGGTGTTCCTGTGGAGCCTGATGACCGTATTATGCGGCTTTGCCACCAGCTTCATTGCCCTGTTCATCTTCCGGATCGGCGTCAGCATCGGCGAGGCGGGCTGTTCGCCGCCGGCCAATTCCCTGATCGCCGACTATTTCATCCCGGCGGAGCGGTCTACCGCCGTCTCTGTCTATGCGCTGGGAATCCCGCTAGGCGGCATGGTCGCCTATGTGTTTGGCGGCTATATTGTCGGCAGTCTCGACGGACCGGTGATCGGCGCGCTACTCGCCAGCTGGAACTGGACCTGGGCGGTCAATGCGCTCGACTGGCAGAATATCGAGGGCTGGCGCATCGCATTCGTCATCGTCGGCGTGCCCGGCATCCTGGTCGCCACGATCGTGAAACTGACGATTGCGGAGCCGCCGCGCGGCTATACCGATCCGGTCGAAATGCAGAACCGGGAGCAGGTCGGCTTTCGGGAAGTGCTCCGGATTCTGTCGAAAAAACCGTCCTACTGGCATGTGACCATGGGAGTCACCATTGCCTCGTTCGTCAATTATGGCGTCGGCCAGTTTTTCGTGTCCTTCCTGATCCGAACCCATGAAATGTCGATCTTCGACGCGTCGGTCAAGATCGCCATGGCCCTGGCGGTGATGGCCGCGATCGGGACCTATATGTCGGGCTATCTGGCGGACCGTTATGCGAAGCGCTTTCCCAAGGCGCTGGCGCTGATCCCGATGTTCGCGCTGATCGGCGTCATTCCGCTGCATGTCACCGGCTATCTGGCGGAATCCCTGTGGCTGGCGGTGCCGCTGATGATGGTCGGGCAGATGCTGCTCTACACCTATCTCTGTCCGCTCTATGCCGTTCCCAGTGGCGTGGTCGACAGCCGGATGCGGGCGACCGCGGTGGCGGTGACCCTGTTCATCGTCAACCTGCTCGGCTACGGACTCGGCCCGCCGCTGATCGGCGGCCTGTCGACGATCCTTAACGCGACCTTCCTGTCGGGCCTCGATCCGGCGCTGACGCTGGAGGCCTGCAAGGCGAGCAATCTGACGGCGGCGGCGCAGGGTGCCTGCGATTCGGCCAATGCCGATGGCCTCAGATGGTCGATGGTGCTGTTCAAATGCCTCTATCTGTGGGCGATATTCCACTTCTACATGGCCAGCCGGACGATCCAGCGGGATATGGGGCGGTGAGGACTTAAGAAGCAAAAGAGAGCACAGGCCGACATCCCGAACCAATTTCGTATGCCTATGTATTAGCAGGGCGGAAAGCCGGGGGTCGAGGTGGTATTTCGGGAATGAGTTGCTGGATGTACGGAATTATCGGGCCGAGATGCCCCTTATTCCGTGCCGGTTTCCTGCCGCCGATCGGAAAGACCCCGCCGGCGACGGATGGCGAGTGCCAGTATGATCGTCAGGCTGGCGAGCAATCCGGCATCCTGGGGAACCCGCAACAGGATCGCCGCCGACCCGCCGATCAGCGACCAGATGGCAGGGATGATGAGCAGCCATCGCACAGCCCGCCAATTGCCCAATAGCAGGACGCCGACCGTGAATATCGTGGTCGGGCACGGCGCCACGCCGAACAGCGGCGTTGCCGGATAGCTGTGGCCAGCAAATGCTCCCCAGGCCGGGTAGATTAGGGTCGCGAAGGCTATCATCGCCAGACCGACAAGCGACCGTGCATCGCGGCTGACGGCAAAGGCCAGATCGGAAAACAGCCAGGGCGCGGCCAGAAGCAGGACTGCTTGAACGACAAAGAGGGCGGCGAAGACGGGCGCGACTGGGTTGATCTCTGTGAAAAATATCCAGTGATAGCCGATGCCATTGATAGCCCACATCGCGGCCCGAGCAGAGGAGATGATGATCGACGACAGGCGCGATGTTCGAAACAGGACCGCCAGGACCAGCAATCCGGCAAGATAGGCGAATGTCTGCAGCGGCCAGATCGCCTCATTATAGCGGGCGAAAACATCAAAAAAGGTGACTACGGAAAAAGGCATGGTCAACTCTTGATCGGATCGGGAATCCTGATGGCGGAGCGGTATTGACTAGTCCCGTGTCTCCGCACTTCCCAATGCAGCATATCCATATCGCTCACATGGTACCAGCATATCAGAGCCACTGTTACCGGACAACCGGCCGCGCGCCGCTCAGTCGTTGAGCACATTGATCGCCTTGTGCACCCGGTCGCGGATATCCTCGCGCTCCAGGCCCGGCTCGATCTCCGGCTGCACCTCATAGGTGATCACGCCGCTTTTCTGGACAAAGGTGTCGCGCGGGGAGACGATGCCGCTGTTCAGGGCGACAGGGACCAGCGGGATGCCGAGCAGCTTGTAGATGCCGGCAAAGCCGGTCTGCAGTTCCGGGCGCTCGCCGTGGCGGGCGCGGCTGCCCTCGGCGAAGATGACGATCGGGCGGCCTTCGGCCACCGCCTTTTTCGCCTGCTTGATGATCTGGCGCATCGCCGCGCCGCCGCCGTCGCGGTCGATGCCGAGCAGGCCGTGCCGGGTCGCGATCCAGCCCCACAGCGGGATGACCAGCAGCTCCTTCTTGGCGATCACCACCGGCTTGTCGAACAGCCGCAGCAGGTCGATCGTCTCGAACATGCTTTCATGCTTGAACACGTAGAGCAAGGGCTCGTTGCGGATCTCGCCCCTGACCTCGACCCGGATGCCGAGGATCAGGCGGGCGCAGACATAATGATAGCGGCTCCAATATTGTGCCATGTAATAGACGGTCGGTGGCCAGAAGAAGGCGCCGAGAAAGGTGGCGATGATGATCGGCACCGAGCCGATATAGAAGACCGCCATGAAGATCAGCGAACGGATGTATGCCAGCATCTCAGACCCCCGCCAGCGCCGCCAGCCGGCGCATCAGATATTTGTTATATTCGACGAACAGGGTCCCGAGCGCCGGCTGCGTCTGCACCGCATCGGACAGGATCAGCACGTCCGGCGGCATCGCCCGTTCCAGTTCGAGCCGGGCGCGGCGCATATGCCAGTCCGAGGTCACCAGCCGCACCGACTTGTCGCCCCTGCGCGCCGCCCAGCGCGCGATCTCGAGCGCGTTGGACCGGGTGTCCACCGCCTGGAAGCCGAGATCGATGCAGCAGTCGAACAGGGCGCCCGACTGGGCATATTCGGCGGCCAGTTCTGCCGGCTTCACATCGCGGTCGACGCCGGAGATCAGCAGGCGCCCGGCACTTTTCGCGGTAACAATGTCGAGCGCGCGGTCGATCCGGCCGGCACCGCCGGTCAGCACGACCACCGAGCCGGTATGGGCATCGGCATCGGCCGGACGCGGCAGGTCGATCGCGAACCAGGCAAAGCCGATGATCCAGAGCAGCAGCAGGAAGGAAAAGAAGCGCAATATCATGAAGCGGGGTTACAATATCTTTTTCAGGGCGCCGACAACCGTCCACCGGGCGGTTACCATGGCAAGGAACATCCCCAATATCGGAATGGCGGCAATTATCAACCAGCTCCACCAGTCGAGCCCGACCGATTGCACCAGTCCGGAGCCGAGCGCGGTCAGTTGCGTGCCGATCAGCCAGATGATGGCAGCCCCGCCAAGCAGGCCGATCATCCCACCGAGCAGCGCGTCCAGGGCGATGCGCCGCTGGAACAGCCGGCTGATCTGCTGGTCGGTGCCGCCGAGCAGATGCACCACGGCGATGGTTTCGCCATGGGTGTTGAGCGCCGAGCGCGCGGAAATGATCACCGCGGCCGCGGTCGCCAGCGCCAGCAGCGCGACCAGGCCGAAGGCGATCCACTGGAAGGAGCGGACGAGCGATATCACCGGCGCGATATAGCCGCTGCTGGGCTCGACCCGGGCCTCGGGCGCGATCGCAGCCAGCGCACTGCGCAGCGCCTCATATTCGGCGTCGGTGCCGGCGCGCACCAGTTTCAGGTCGATCAGCGCCGGCAGCGGAATATCATCGGCCAGATCCTGTGTCCCCAGCCAGGGTTCGATCAGCGCCTCGATTTCTTCCGGTGGCAGCACCCGGACCTCCTCGACCAGCGGCATCGCGCGCAAGCGCTCGGCGGCGGCGGCGGCCTCTCGCCCGCGGATTTCCGGATTGGCCTCGATGATCTGCACGGTGGCACGACTGGACAGCTCGTCGGAGACATCGCCGACCGCCCGGGTCATCGCAAGCCCCGCTGCCGCCGCCAGCACGGTCAGAAAAATCATGATCGCGATTACCCAGGGCATCGGGCCGGACAGCCGGCCCTCGGGGATCAGGCGCCGGTCATGGGCGGGAATGGCGAAAAATCTGATCATGGGCACTATTGCCGCTGGTCTTTGGGCAGCGGCGGAAAGCGCAGCGATCCGGCCGGGTCGGCAAGCATGCCCTTTTCCAGCCGCATCATCTGCGCGCCCGGACTCTTGCTGAGCAGGTGGATGTCATGGGTGGCGACTACAATGGTGGTGCCGAGCGTGTTCAGCGCCTCGAACAGTTGCAGCAGGCGGATCGCCATGTCGGGGTCGACATTGCCGGTCGGTTCGTCGGCGACCAGGATTTCCGGCCGGCCGATCACCGCGCGGGCGATCGCCACGCGCTGCTGCTCGCCGCCGGACAGCGTCGCCGGCCGCGCCGAGGCGCGGTCGCCAAGCCCGACCCATTCGAGCATCTCGGTCACCGGCGTCTCGAGATCCTTCTCGCGGACCCCGGCCACGCGCAGCGGCAGGGCGATATTGTCGAAGGCCGAAAGGTGCGGGACGAGGCGGAAATCCTGGAACACCACGCCGATCCGGCGGCGGAAGCCGGGCAGGCGCTCGCGCGGCATGGTCACCGCATCCTCGCCGAACAGCCGGATCACGCCGCGGCTGGGGCGCTGCGACAGGTAGAGCAGTTTGAGCAGTGACGTCTTGCCGGCACCGGACGGGCCGGTGAGAAAATAGAAGCTGCCCGGGAACAGGGTGAAATTGAGATCGGCCAGCGTTTCCACGCCCGCGCCATAGCGCAGGCCGACATTTTCAAAGCGAACAATTTCGTCCAACATGCCCATATTCCAATATCGCGGCGAAATATTGCCCGGTCGCCGAACCAATAGGCCGGGAAGACCCTGCAAATCAACTCCGCTGTCAGGCGGCTGCGTTCGATTCGGCAGGAAAACGCGCAAAAACCCGCTTCGGTCTCAAATCGGTCAAGCAGCCACTTGCAGTTTGGCGTCATGGGGTGTTTAGAGGGGTGTCATGATTTTGAATTGTCCGGCTTGCAAAACCCGTTATCTCGTCCCCGACAGCGCCATTGGGCCAAACGGTCGGTCGGTACGCTGTGCCTCCTGTCGCCACAGCTGGTTTCAGGAAGCTGCCATTCCGGAGAAGGAACTGGTCCAGGCCGGCGCGTCGGCGCAGGCGGCACCGATTGCCCCGTCTGAACCCGCTGCAGATCGCGACTGGGTGCCGACATCTCCGGCCTCTCCGATCACCCGTTCCCCGCCCCCACCGCCGATTTCCGCTGCCCCCGACTATGCCGCGGGGGATAGCAGCTTCGCGCACGAGCCGCCGTTCAGGCCGCGCCGCAATCCGGCGAAATTGTGGACGATGGCGGCCTTTGCCTTTGCCGCGCTGGTGCTGGCCGCCGGTGGCGCGCTTTATTATTTTGGCGCGCCGCAATGGATGTCCGGCTATCAATTTGCCTCGGTCGAGGAAACGCCGCTGCTGATCGAGCTCAGCCAGAAGCAGGACCGCCGGACCTTGCCCGACGGCACCGAATATTTCGCCGCCAGCGGCACGATCATCAATCCCACCACCACCGACCAGAATGTCCCGCCGATGCTGGTGATCCTGCGCGATGCCGGTGGCCGGATCGTCTACAGCTGGAAAATGAATCCGCCGGCACAATCGCTGGCCCCGGGTGCAAAAATCAACTTCAACGAGGCCAAGCTCGATGTGCCGCGCGGCGCCAGCCAGCTGGAAGTCGGATGGGCGGACCAGAGCCGCGAATAAGGTCCGCCTGTGCGGATCACTGAAATTCCTGCAGCTGGATGATATGGCCATCGGCGTTTTTCGCCAGGGCGGTCGAGCGGATCGGGGCGAGCGCGAAAATGATCTGTCCATTGCCGGGAGCCCGCGTGCTGCCCTGAATGACCGGATGACCGAATGCAATCGTCTCTCCGCGCAGAATTCGCGCGCTGGCGGCGGCCTCGGCGCGGGCCGGACCGGCAGAGGTGCCGGTCGCCGGCTGATCGGGGGCGCTGCCTAGCAGCAGCAGGAAGAGAAGCAGGCTGTTCATCGAAGCGACCAGGCCCGCTGCAGACCCTTCCGACAAGGTAAATAGAAGGTTAACAGGCCAATTGAGGGATGCTTTCAGCGGTCCGAGACCAGCGAGGCCCGAGCATGTGCGGTTCCGGGACATAAGCGCCGCCCGGATTAACGCCGCCGGGCCATGGCGACGAATATCTGTTGCGGCTGCGAACCCCCTTTGCTAAGGGCACGCGCCTACCCGGGACAACGCTGTCCCAAGCTAGAGACAGTGCGGTCGTGGCGGAATTGGTAGACGCGCAGCGTTGAGGTCGCTGTGGGATAATATCCCGTGGAAGTTCGAGTCTTCTCGACCGCACCAGTAGAGGCCAGCCGGCTGGCTCCCCCATCCTTCCAATATAGGTCCGCTGTCTGCTCAGCGGCTGCCGTTTCTTGCCCTCAGGCCGGATTGGCCACGGCAAATTCGCTGGCGACTGCTGCGCGCCAGATGCCGTAGGCTGGCGTGTCGGCAGTGGAAACCGCGGAGTGCCGCATCGCCTCTACCTTTTCCGCCAGCGCTTCCGGTGTTGCCGCCCACAGGGCCGTGACCGCCTCGCGGATCTCCGGCAGCAGCGACTGATCCTTCACCCGCGCCGTGCAGGCGATCGCCACCCCGGTCGCCATATCGGCAGCGCAAGGCCCGGCGAGACGCCTGGCGTCGAGAAATGTTCCTGCATCGGACGGGCCGGCATAGCACATGGCCAGTCCGACACCGGCCCACAGATCGGGGCGGCGGTCTTCGGCCATGGTGGCCATGGTGGCTGCGGCCTTGCCGACATCGGCCCCGCTGATGAACCAGATCCCCCGCCCCGCGCCCTGATCATAGGCACGGGATGCATAGCCCTCGAGCACGCGCTTTGGCCCGGTCAGGGTCTTGTCCGGTTCAAAATACATGTTGTGATAACCGAGGCCGTCATAGGCCAGCCAGCGGTAAAACGGGTCGAGCTCGGCCATGATGCCCGGTTCGCGCCAGCGCAGCTTGGAGATGGTCAGGCCGACACCGGCGTGCACCAGAATCGGAAATTGCCCGGCAAAGCGGGCGATATAGCGCGGCAGCATGGCTTCCCGGAACGGCAGGCTGTCGACCAGAGCGCTGCCCATCGCGCCGCCCTCGATAAAAAATCCGCGCAGCAAATCGGTTTCCTGACCCATCGCCTGTTCAAACTGGGCAAGCGAATGCGCCGCGAGCGTCAGATTATAGCCGCGCAGAAATGCCTTGCCGATCGATTCCAGCCTTGCCTCATGGCTCTTGTCCGCAAGATCGAAGCCGCGGACACGAAATTCGACCCGCCGCGGGTCGAGAGCCAGAAATTTCCGGATCACGGCAGGCGGGGGCCTGAGCCGGCCTGCCTGTTCGTCCGTCGGATGGATTAGCCTAGTTCCGGTCATCGCCTGCTGCTCCAAACATGTTCGCCTCTTCTGGGATGCGCATAGCCCAATTCCATGCCGACGGCAAAATATCTTGATCAATCCCGACAGCCGACAAGTATATTGGCAAGATATATTTATCTATTGGCATTATATATTTATCTAAATCGGCCAGCGACAACAAGAAAATGGAATTTCTTAACCAGATTGACCCGATAAGGGCTGGCATGAGCACGAGCGACAAGGAAGGACCATGAAAAGCATATTGGTCGTCGGCGTCCGCGGTCTCCCGGAAGTGGAGGGCGGCGTCGAAAAACATGCAGAACGCCTGTTCCCGCTGGTCGCCCGCAAAGGGTGGACGATATGGCTTGCCGGAATGAAACCCTTCCTGCAATCGGGCCCATATGATGGCCTGCGGCTGTGGCGCGCGCCGTCTCTCGGTGTGCTGAAAGTTGACCGCTGGCTGTACGCCGCGGCCACGCTGGTCAAGGCAATCCGCATCCGCCCCGATATTGTCCATTTTGCGCGGCTGGAGTCCGCGGCACTTTTGCTGGCCTACAAGCTGATCGGCTGCAAGACCGTGGTGCGCTATGGCGCCGACTGTGATGCGCACCCGTGGACCGGACCCCGCAAGTGGACGATGCGCTGCGCGCAATATCAGCTGCGCTGGGCAGACAGTATCGTCGCGCTGACCCCCGCCCTTGCCAAAAAGCTCCAGGCGTCGGGAAAGGGCAGGAATATCCACATCATCGGCAACGCGCTCGACCCGCCGGAACAATTTCCGCATGACGCAGCGCCTCCAGTGAGCGGCGATTATGTCCTGTTTGTCGGCCAGATATCGCAGAAGAAGAATGTCCACAGCCTGATCTCGGCGTTCCGGCTGTTCGCAAAACGGCACCCGCAGGTGAAGCTGGTGATCGTGGGCGATTGGGGCAAACGGGCGGAGCGCAAGCAGATCGAGGCTCTGAACGACGACCGCATCATAATGCTGGGTGGCCTGCCCCGGTCAGAACTCGGACCGCTCTATCGTGGCGCCCGGTTTTTCGTGAATCCCTCGGTTCGCGAGGGCCATTCCAACACCCTGCTGGAAGCGATCAGCACCGGCTGCCCTGTGCTGCTGAGCGACCTGCCGGAGAACAGGGATTTGCGGCTGGATGCAAAACACTATTTCAATCCCGCGGACGTTCGCAGCCTCGTCAGTGCGCTGGGCCGCGCCCACGCCAATCCCGCTGCCTATCGGGTCGCTCCGGACCGGTTCCCGCAGTGGGAGATAATCGCGGAGCAGACCGTTGCCGTTTACCGGAAACTGTTCGCGGGTGACGCGCCCCATCGCGACGTGCAACAGGCCCGTTCCCGCATCTAGGCCGGCGGTCTGTCGGCCAAGCCGATAGATGTTCACGGAATCGGAAGTATCTTCCGTGACAAAATCCTCGATTTCCGGGAGAAAATGAAGAATTTTTCCGGCCTGGACCGGACAGTGACCGGCCGCCGCGACGACATTTGCGCGATTGCCGTTCATCGAAAGCCCGTCGAATTTGGTCGAAACCTCCTCATCAGGTTTCTTTTGTTACCTTAGCCTTCCCTCTCACGGCGATTTTACCGCAACCGGGACGAGAGGGGCCAGGATGAGGCAGAGCGGACAACAGGATATTTCCGGCATGTTTGTCGCAGGGTCTGGACAATGACCCTGACCAACCTCGCGCTGCGCTATCCCGCAGCGATTGCCGCAGGCCTCGCCCTGATCGCCTTGATCGGAATTGTCTCCATCTTCACCACCCCGATCCAGCTGTTCCCCAATATCGAACAGCCGCAGCTTTCGATGCAGGCCAGCTGGCGCGCCGCCAGCCCCAAGGAAATGGAATCGGAAATCACCATTCCGATCGAGGAGCAGCTGCGCGGCATTCCGGGCCTCGAAACGATCAACAGCTGGTCGAACAATGGCAATGTCTGGTTCAATCTGGAATTTGCCCTCGGCACCAATATGGACAAGGCCTTTGCCGAAGTGTCCAGCCGGGCGCAGCAGGTGCGCAACTGGCCACTGGATGCCGACCGGCCGATTGTCGGCGGCGCCAATGGCCAGCAGGGGGAATCCCTGATCTACCTGTTCCTGCAGGCGCTGCCCGACAGCAATATGGACAGCGAGGCGCTGGCCAAATTTGCCCGCGACACGATCGTCCCCAAGCTGGAAACCATCGAGGGCGTGCAGGGCGTCGACCTGCAGGCGCCGACCGGCGAACGGATCTTGCGGATTCGTTTCGATCCGTGGCGCCTCGCCCAGCTCAATCTCACGATCGAGGAATTGTCGCGCGCGGTTGGCCGTTTTCAGGATGTCGGCGGCGGCACCGTTGATGTTGGTCGCCGCGGCTATGCCTTGCGCTTCGAGGGCAATTTCACCGCCGACCAGATCGGCGACCTGACCGTTGCCCAGCGCGGCACCACGGTGATCCGGATGCGCGATGTTGCCGATATCAATGTCGGACCGGACAAGGCCTTTGGCGCGACCTACCAGAACGGCAATCCGGCGATCGGCATGCAGGTGATCCGCGAACCGGGAAGCAACACGCTGGACGCGATCAACGCGGTGCTGGCCGAAGTAAAGTCCTTCAACGAAAACGAGCTGCGCAGCGTTGGCGCGCGGATCGAGAAGAGCTTTGACCCGTCGGTGTTCATCAAGCGCGCGCTGTCCTTCCTCGGCGGCAATCTGCTGCTGGGCACACTGCTCGCCGTCGGTCTGCTCTGGCTGTTCGTCCGCCGGGCCCGGGCAACGGTGATCATCGCCGCGACGGTACCGGTCTGCCTGCTGGTCACGCTAGCGGTGCTCGGCATGGCTGGCCGGACGATCAACGTGATATCGCTCGCCGGTCTTGCTTTCGCGACCGGGATGGTGCTCGACGCCGCGATCGTCGTGATGGAGAATTTCGTGCGGATCCGGAAACAGGGAACGGCCCCCGGACCGGCGGCGCTGGAAGCGGTGTCCCAGGTCTGGCCGGCTTTGTTCGCTTCCACCGCTACCACCGTGGCGATCTTCATCCCGATCATGTTCATCGAGGATGTCGAGGGGCAGCTGTTCGCCGATCTCGCCCTGACCATCGCCATCTCGGTGATCGCCAGCCTGATCGTCGCCGTCACCGTCCTGCCGGCGGCCGCGCGCCGCTTTGCCGGCGATCTCGACATGGACGACAATGAACGCCGCTGGGATGGCTATGCGGACCGGATTTTCAGCCTGATCGACAGCGACCGCAAGCGCCGCATCTGGATCCCGTCGCTGATCCTGGCGCCGATGGTGATCTCCTATTTTCTCTGGCCGCAGACCGACTATCTGCCGGATGTGAAGCGCGATGCCGTCGACGCCTGGGTCGGCCTGCCGTCGGGCCAGACGCTGGAAGCGGCGCGCACGGAAATCGCCGAAGAGGTCGTGCAGCGGCTGGATCCCTATCTCAAGGGCGAGAAGCAGCCCGAGCTGCTCAACTATTATCTGTTCGTCAACCCATGGGGCCTGAGCACCGGAATCCGGATCAAGGACCAGTCGCGGATCGAGGAGATGACCGATATCGTAAACAACGAGATTCTCGCAGGTTTTCCTGATGTCCAGGCCTTTGCCCAGCAGGGCAGCCTGTTCGGGAATTTCGGCGGCAACGGCAATATCGAGCTCTATCTGCAGGCCGAGGATGACGAGGCGCTGCGACAGGCGGCGCTGGTGGCGACGGATTCGATCAACGCCGCCATTCCCGGTGCGATGGTCCGGCCCAATCCCGACCCCAATGTCGTCGTCCCCGAACTGCGCCTGACCCCCAACGACCGGCGGATCGCCGAGCTGGGCATGACCCGCGACCAGGTCGGCCGCGCCGTGCGGGCGATGGGCGATGGCCTCTATCTCGGCGAATATGTCTCGGAAGGCGAGCGGATGCGCGTGATCATGCGCGGCCTCGAAGCCAGTGATCCGGAAGCGATCGAAGGCGCGCCGATTGTCACGCCCAATGGCGGCGCGGTGCCGCTGGGCGAGGTCGCCACCCTGCTGCGCGGGGTCGGACCGACCCAGATCGCCCATGTCGATGGCCGCAAGACGCTGACGATCAACGTGTCGCCGCCGCCGGGCATGGCGCTGGGCGATGCGCTCGAGAAGATCGAGGCTTCGGCCGAAGGACCGATCCGCAACGCGCTGCCCGCCGGCGGGACGCTGCGCTATGGCGGCGATGCCGATGCGCTGATGCAGGCGATTTCCTCGCTGAGCAGCAATTTCATCCTGGCGGCAGCGCTGCTGTTCGTGATCATGGCTTCGGTGTTCCGCTCGGCGCGGGATAGCGCGCTGGTGATCATCGCGCTGCCGCTGGCCACCGTCGGCGGGGTGATCGGCATCCAGATTCTCAACCTGTTCAAGCCGACTCCGCTCGACCTTCTCGGCATGATCGGCTTCGTCATCCTGCTCGGCATCGTGGTCAACAACGCGATCCTGCTGATGGCCCAGGCCCGCGACAGCGAGGCCGAGGGCATGAGCCGTTCGGAAGCCGCCCGGACCGCGCTCAGGCTGCGGCTGCGGCCGATCCTGATGACCACCGGGACCTCGGTGATGGGCATGCTGCCGCTGGCGCTGGTACCCGGCCCCGGCAGCGCCATCTATCGCGGCCTGGCCGTGATCATCGTCGGCGGGGTCCTGGTCTCCACCATTTTCACCCTGGTCCTGCTGCCAGCGCTGATCCAGCTCGGTGGTGCCAGAAAAGCCAGCCCAACCGACCATGGATCTTCGTCCCCCTTCTCCGGCACCCCCGCATTGGAGCCCGCCGAATGACCTTTGCCCTGCCCGATTATGTCAGAGACAATGCCCGCTGGCTCGCCATCGGCGGCGCCGTGCTGCTGGCTGCGCTCGCCTATTTTCTGTTCTTTTCCTCGAGCGCTGCGGACGGGCAACAGGAGGGTCCGGGCGGGCCGCCGCCCGCGATCGTGACGCTGGCCAAGATCGAGAAGTCCGCGCTCACCCCCAATTTCACCGCCCCGGGCGATATCGTCGCCGATCGCGATTCGATCGTCGCGTCTGAGGTCGCCGGCCGGATCCAGTCGACTCTCGATATCGGCGCCCGGGTTGGCCAGGGCACGGTGATCGCCGTGATCGACAGCCGCAGCGCCCGGCTCGCCCGCGATCAGGCCGCCGCCGAAGTGCGGCGGCTGCAGGCGGACCTGACCTACCAGAACCGGCTGGTCGGGCGGCTGCAACAATTGCTCAAGGAAGAGGCCGAGTCCGAAGCCTCGCTGGACGAAGCGATCTCGTCGCGCGACCAGACCAGGGCGCGGCTGGCGGCGGCGCAGGTTGCGCTCGAAACGGCGAATTTCGATCTGGCCCGCACCCGGATCCGCAGCCCCTTTGCCGGCCAGCTGGTCGAACGCAAGATCGAGGTCGGCGAATATGCGACGCCGGGCCGCGAGATTGCCCGGATCATCGGCCGCGCCGGATCGGAGGCCAGGGTCCGCATTCCCATTGCCAGCGCCGGATCACTCGCCGCGGGTCAGGAAGTCACGATCCTGGCCAATGGCGAACGACGGACCTCGCGCATCCGCTCGGTGATCGAGACCGGCGACGAGGTCAGCCGTACCCTGGAAGTGCGCGCGCCAATGGGAACGCATGATCTGAAGATCGGCAGCGCGATCTCGATCACGGTACCGACCGGCATCGAGCGGCAGGTGCTGACGGCTCCGCGCGATGCGCTGGTGCTGCGCGACAGCGGCATATTTGTCTATGTCGTCAATCCCAAGGACAAGACCGCCAAGCGGGTCGATGTCCAGGTCGGTGAACCGGCCGGCGACCGGGTGGCCATATCCGGGAATATCGCCGCCGGCGATCTGATCGTGGTGCGCGGCGGCGAACGGCTGCGCGACGGCCAGCCGGTGACCTGGGATGACAAAGACAAGGAAAATGCCGCCGTCCTGTCCAAGAAGTCGGCGGGATAGGATTGCATGAACAGACAGCTTACGTCCGTCGCCCTGCTGTTCCTGCTCTCGGCCTGCGCCATACGCGGCGGCCCGGAGCTCGACCGGACCGTGGTGCCCGCTCCGCCGGACAACTGGGCAGCGCGGCCGGACATCGTCACCGTCGCCGAGGATGAGGACACGCTTGCCCCGATTTATCCGGACGGCTGGGTCCGGTCCTTCTCCGACGAGACGCTGGAACAGGCAGTGCGCGAGGCCTTTGCCCATAACCGCAACCTGCAGTCTGTGCTGGCCCAGCTGCGCGCCGCCCGGGCGGCGATGCGGGTGTCGCGCGCCGGCCTGTTTCCGCAGGTCGATATTTCGGCCTCGGCGAGCGATGCGGACAATAGCGCCACCGTCTATGACGGGGCACTAGCAGCGAGCTGGGAAGTCGATATCTGGGGCCGCAATCTGGCACTGGCCGGAGCGGGCAGTGCCGACGCGCGCGCCGCCGCCGCCGATTTTGCCGCCGCCAGACAGGCGCTCGCCGCGGATGTGGCGCGGGCCTGGTATGACCGCAGCGCCGCCACCATCACCCTTGATCTGGCAACGCGCGATCTGGAGCGGCGCCAGGATACGTTGCGCATCACCAACGCCCGCTTCCGCGCCGGGCTTGCCTCGCGGCTGGATGTCCGGCTGGCGCAGGTTGCGGTGTCGAACAGCGAGGACCGGCTGGAAGCGGCGATCCGCGCCTCGGCCAACGCGGCGCGGGCGCTCGAGGTGCTGGCGGGCCGCTATCCGGCGGGCGAGGCCGACGGTGCAACCGACCTGATCACCCCCGCCGCGCTTCCGTCGGTTACCGCCCCCGTGGCGGTGCTGGCGGGCCGCCCCGATCTGATCGCGGCGGAAGAACGGGTGGCGGCTGCCGGCCTTCGGGCCACGGAGGCGCGCCATGCGATGTTTCCGCAATTGAATCTGCGGTTCGACGCCGGCAGCTCATCCGGCAGTCTCGGGGATATATTCGATCCGGGCACCTATATCAGCGCGATCACCGGGGGCCTGCTGCAGCCCCTGTTCCGGGGGGGAGCCCTGCTCGCCGAGGCGGATCGCCAGGGCGAGCAGGCGCGCTCGGCCCTGTTCGATTATGCCCAGGCGACATTGACCGCCTATCAGGAAGTCGAGAACCGGCTCGATGCCGAAGCGACGCTGGCCCGGCAGGTCGAGGCTACCGCGACCGCCGCCGAGGAGGCGCAGGCCGCGGTGATCCTGACCCGCAGCCGCTATATCAATGGCCGCTCGACCATATTCGACCTGATCAATTCCCAGACCACGGCGATTGCCGCCGAGACCCGGGCGGTCGAGGCGCGGCGCGCGCGCATCGAAAACCGGATCAACCTGCATCTGGCGCTCGGCAACGAACCGCTCGACAGCTGACGAACGTCGTCAGAACTTGTAGCCGACCTCGACCCCGAAGCGCCGGCGACCACCGGGCGAAATGAACGATCCGCCAAATTCGACCGCCGTAATCACCTCGTTGAGATATTTCTTGTCGAGCATATTGTCGGCAAAGGCGGTGACATTCCAGTTCTCGCCTTCCAGGCCGAAGCGAAGATCGAGCACGCCATAGGCATCGCGCTGGGTGACCGACGTGTCGTTATCCCCGACGAAGGCCGGCAGCATCAGCGCCGAACCGGGCAGAAGGCCGCTGAACAGGGTGGGGCCGGTATCATCCTGGACCGTGTGGAACCAGGTCGGGCCGGTAATGCGATAGTCGGCGCGCATCACCAGGTCGAAACTGCTGGCTATCGGTGCCACAACCTGGGTACCGACATTGATCGTATAGTCGGCGGTATGCGGCGACTTGTTGCCGACCGTATAGGGTCGCGAGGCATTGGCCTTGATCTCGCTTTCCGTGACGTTGATCGAGCCGAAAATATCCCAGCCCTCGACGATTTCGGCGTTGGCATTCAGTTCCACGCCATAGATATCAACCTTGTCGATATTCGAGACCACGCGGAGCAGGCCAAAGGCACCGACGAAGAATTCGAAGAACTGCATGTCGTCGACTTTGGTATAATAGCCGGCGAGATCGAAGGTGATCGCGCCATCGGCAGCCGAACCCTTGAAACCGGCTTCAAAGGCGCTTGAGGTTTCCTTGCGATAAATATCGTTGATCAGGACGTTGGTGCCGAGGAACTGGTTGAAATTCTGATCGACAATGGCGGCTGACCCCTGATTGTTGAAACCGCCGGACTTGAAGCCGATACCCCAGTTGGCATAGAAATTCAGATTGTCGGTGAGGCCATAGCGGAGCGACAGTTTTGGCTGGAGTTCCTTGAATGTCTTCTTCTGATCCGGGATTGCACCGAAAGCCTGCCCCGGGTTGATCGGACCACCGGTGATCGGATCGGTCACCAAAGGCACCCGGCTGGATACTTCCCGCTGTTCGATGTCATAACGCAGCGCCAGACTGACGTCGAAGTTGTCGGCGACTTCATAATCAATCGAACCAAAAGCGGCATAGACATTGGTGTTGAAATTGTCGGCAAAGAGCTGCGAAGTCGGATTGCTGCTATTTGCATCATTGTATAATTGCCTGATCACCCCCTGACCGAGATCGGCACCGAGACTGACCCCGACATCCCGGTCGATGTTCAGATAATAGGCGCCAACTTGCCAGTTCAGCGGCCCGTCGCCATTGGAGGCCAGTCGGACTTCAGCGCTGAAATCGGTTTGTTCGCGAATTTGATATTGGGTGCCGTCACAGGTCGTCGGGCTATAGGCGCCGAGAGTGGACCCATTGGCCGGATCGAAAATGAACGGGATCGGGTTGTTGCCAATGAATGTCGGCGCGTTGAGCGGGTAGCCGGTCAGCGCCGCGGTCGACGCGAAACAGCTATTGGATGCCGCCACTGATGCCGGCGTCGCACCCGGGAAGGTATAGCGGGCGAAATCTGCCGAGGTGCCGTCTGCAGTAAGCGACTGGTCGACGTCACTGTACAGGGCCCAGGCAGTCAGCGTCATCGCGTCAAATTCATGCGTCAGCTTGACCGAGGTTTCGAACGTGGTCTGGTCATTGGTCGGACGGATGTTCGAATAATAGTCGAATTTGTGCGTGTTCACGTCTTCAAAAAAGGCCGGGTCCACACCGGCAAAATTGGGAAGATGGAAAGACGTATTAAAATTGATCGAGGCACCGGACAGGTCGGCATAGCGTGCCTTGAGATCGATTTCGGTCGCATCGCCCAGCTCGGCAACAAACCGGCCATCGACCGACCATGTTTCCTGATCATCGACCACTTTTGCATTGTTCAGGAATCTGTTCCGGTAAAAGCCGTCGGTGGTGTTGTAGGAACCGGACAGCACCAGGCCGGCGCTGTCGCCGATCGGCGTCGAGATATAGGCGGACGCCTTGTAGGTATTGTCTTCAGCCGCGCTAACCTTGATGCCGCCTTCCAGCACATCACCGGGCTTCAGCGTCTGGATGACGATCGCGCCGGCCGCTGCGTTGCGGCCATAGAGCGCGCCCTGCGGGCCTTTCAATATCTCGATCTGGCGCAAGGTGCCCTGATCCTGGTTGAGCTGGGCGGTGTTGGTCTTGAGAATGCCGTCGACGACCAGCGCGACCGAGCTTTCCGCATCGCGCGCACCGTTGATGCCGCGAATGTTGATCTGGGTATCACCGGCTTCGGCGGTGCCGCTGACAATGGTCACGCCGGCGGTCAGCTGGACGAATTCATCGGCCTGCTGGACACCGGTCCGGTCGAGCATGTCCTCGGTGAAGACGGTGACCGATGCCGGCACGTCGGCCAGCAGTTCGTCCTGCCGGCGGGCGGTCACGATGATCACATTGGAATCGTTGCTTTCGCCGGCTTCCTGTTCGCCGCCGACCTGAGCCAGCGCGGGGTTGAAACCGACCAGCGCGGCAAGGCCGGCTGAAAGTGAAAGACCTGTTTTGATGCGACGCATTTTTCTTCCTTCCCTGATGGAATATTTGCGGGCCTCCTGACCCGTCAAACAGATTTAAACGAGCACATTGGCCCCGCTCATATAGACATAGACTTCCTGAAACTTGCCGTCCCGGACGCGCCAGAAATTGGTGTTGTTGAGTATCGTGACGCCGCCATCGGCGTCGGTCAGTTCGGCGACAAAGCTGGCGGCGATGCGGCCGTTGGCTTCATCGACCGTGCAGGTGAAGTCGCGGTGGACGATGGTCTCGTAGGCGCCGAAGAAGTCCTCGAACATGCGGCGGATTTCGTCCTTGCCGCTGTGGCGGGTGAAGGCGGTCTGGACACAGAACAGGGCCCCGTCATGGAAACAGTCGAGTGCCGCGTCCATATTCTTGGCATCGACATTGCCGAAATAGGTCCTGGTCGCCAGTTCGATCAGTTCTGCGCGCGCGAGGCCGGGTTCATATTGCATCAGGCGTCTCCCTCCTTCAGCAGATTGTCGCCGCTCATGTAGACGAAGACATGCTGGAACAACCGGTCCCTGCAGTAGAAGCGGTTGCAATTCTCGTAGCGCAACTGATCGCCGCCATTGGGAGTGATCAGCACCGTGAACTGGGAACAGATCGCGTTGCTGTCCGGGTCGGCGGTGTGGACAAAATTGCCGTGCCAGATCTGCTCGAAGTCCGCGAACAGCCTGGCGAACATCGCCTCGATCGCGTCGCGTCCCTTGTGGACCGTGTCGGAGGTGGCCTCGTGCAGGATCGCGTCGGGCGCGAAACAGTTGAGCACCCGGGTCATGTTCTTGTTGTCGACGCCGTCGAAATAGCGCTTGGTCACGATATCGACGTAGAAGGGATAAGGCAGCGGCACCTGGCCTGCCATGCCCGGGGTCCAGTCAGCCATCAATACCACCCCTTTCTGATATCCGCATCTTTCGGCACCTCGGGAGCGGGAAACGCCTTCTTGCTGTGGGTCAGCCCCAGTTCGAGCAATGTTTCGAGAAATTTATAGGCGACCTGCCCGGGGTTGATCACCGGGATCGGCAGGACATCGTCCAGATATTTCGCCGACTGGTGCATGGTCGTCGAGCCGAGCACGATCACGTCTGCGCCGTCTTCCTCGATCGCCAGCATCGCCTCTTCGCGGAGCTTGTCGAATATCACCTCTTCCTTGCCGGCGAGCAATTCGGTGACATCGGGACGGGTCTCGATCGAGCGCAGAGAGGCGACCCGCTCCCACCAGCCATATTCGGTCAATGTCTTCTCGTAGAGGGGAAACCATTCCGGCCACATCGTCAGCACGGTGAATTTCTTGCCCAGCATCATCGCCGCCGCAAAGGCCGCTTCCCCTGGGCCTACCACCGGAATGGTCAGCCGCGAACGCAGCGCCCGCAGGCCGCTGTCGCTGACCGTGTCGATCAATATCCCGGCATAGCCTTCTTCCTCGGCCGTGATGCCGGCCTGGAACACGGTCCAGTCCATCAGCAATGTATCGTGGTAGCTGTCACCGAGGGCGGCGCCCCAGGGCACGGCGACAAATTCGGGCTGGAAACCGGGCCGGACGAAATCGGCGGGCAACTGCTCTGCGCGGGCGGCCACGCCGGCCTCATCCATCGGGATGGGGACAATGACCTTTATCCGCTTCATAGCAATTTCGGTTCAGGCATGGCCATGCAGATACTCCCTGATGCCTGTATATTGTATACAATTGGCTTCCGTCAAGCGGAAACTGCCCGCACGCTGCAGACTTGCCCATCGCGAATTATTCCGCCAATAGCCGGTGCATGAGCCGCGCTTCCGATACCGCCTATGAAAAAATCCGCAGCTTCATCCTGTACGGCGAGGCCCGGCCGGGTATGCAATTGACCGAGGAGCGTCTCTGCGAGATCGCCGGCGTGTCGCGCACGCCGGTGCGCGATGCGGTGCAGCGGCTGGAAAACGAGATGCTGCTGGTGCGCAGTGCCTCCAAGCGGCTGTCGGTCGCGGACTGGTCGGACGACGAGGTTGACGAAATGTTCGCGCTGCGGGCGATGCTCGAATGCCACGCCGCCGAGCGCGCGGCGCAGCGCATGGATGCAAACGGCCTGAAGCGGCTCCGCGACGTCAATGGCCTGCTCACCGCTGCGGTGAAGCGGACAAGACCGGATATCGGGACCTTTCTGGAAGCCAATCGGCAGTTTCACGATCTGATCCTGGAATATGCGCAGTCCCCGAGGCTGAGCAAGCTGCTGCCGGCGCTGGTCGAGCAGCCGGTGGTGCGGCGCACCGCCAACCAATATTCCGGCGAGGACCTGATCCAGTCGGCCAAGGACCACGACGAGCTGATCGCCGCCTTTGCCGCCAGGGACCAGGACTGGGCGGGCGCCGTGATGACCAGCCATATAAGGCGTGCCTTTCACAGCTTCCATCTGGCTACCAGAGGCAGCGAGCCGGCCTGATCCTCAGATGATGCCGCGCTCCTGGAGGTCGGCCATGGTCGCACTGTCCATGCCCAGCAGTTCGCCGTAGATCGCTTCGTTGTGCGCACCCAGTTCCGGGCCGACACTGTCGATATGGCCTGGGGTCTTGGAAAGCTTCGGCGTGACATTCTGCATCACGAAATTGTCGTGCTGCGGGTGATCCACCTTGACCAGCGCTTCCCGAGCCTTGAAATGCGGGTCCGCCAGCATCTCCGGAGCGCGATAGACATTGCCGGCGGGCACGCCATGCTCTTCGCACAGGTCCAGCAGGTCCTGGCTGGTAAAGCCGCGGGTCCATTCCATGATCAGCTCGTCCAGTTCGGACTGATGCTCGCCGCGCGCGATATGCGTGGCATAGCGCGGATCCTCGCCCAGCTCCGGCCGGCCCATCATCGCCGCCATCCGCTTCCAGACGCTGTCCTGGTTGCCGCCGATCAGGACGCTCCCGTCGCTGGTCGGATACACGTTGGACGGCGCGATCTTCGGCAGGATCGAGCCGGTGCGTTCGCGGATATGGCCGGCGACCGTATATTCCGCCACCGTCGATTCCATATTGGCGAGCACCGCCTCGTAGATCGCCGAATCGACCACCTGCCCCTCGCCGGTCTTGTGGCGGTGCTGCAGCGCCATCAGTGCGCCGAGGCAAGCATAGGTGGCGGCCAGCGAGTCGCCGATGGACAGGCCAGCGCGGCTCGGCGGGCGATCCGGTTCGCCCATGATATAGCGCATGCCGCCCATCGCCTCGCCGATACCGCCATAGCCGGCGCGGTGCGAATAGGGGCCGGTCTGGCCATAGCCGGACACGCGGATCATGATCAGCCCCTTGTTGATGGCGCTGAGCGTATCGTAATCCAGACCCCATTTTTCCAGCGTGCCGGCGCGGAAATTCTCGAGCAGGAAGTCGGATTTCTCCACCAGCCGCTTGACGATCGCCTGGCCTTCCTTTTCCCGCAGGTTCAGCGTGATCGACTTCTTGTTGCGGCCGACCACCGAAAACCAGAGCGGGATTCCCTGCCCCCAGCTGCGCATCGCGTCACCCACCTTGGGCGGCTCGATCTTGATCACCTCGGCGCCGTGGTCGCCCATCAGCTGGCCGCAGAACGGCCCCGCGATCAGCTGGCCCATTTCGATCAGCCGCAATCCTTTTAACGCCCCTTGCGTCATGAAAAATACTCCCGCATCATGCTTTCCCCTATACAAAGCAGAAACAGGATTGTATACAATTTATATGAGCACGCACAGTCGCACAGCGGTAACAATTCTGGAGGTCGGTCCGCGGGACGGATTGCAGAACGAATCCGAGATCATTGCCACCGCCGACAAGCTCGGCCTGATCACCCGCATGCTCGATGCCGGCGTGAAGCGGATCGAGGTGGCCAGTTTTGTCCATCCGGGCCGCGTTCCGCAGATGGCCGATGCCGAGGCGGTGATCGCCGGCCTGCCCGACCGCGACGATGTCTCCTATATCGGCCTGTGCCTGAACAAGCGGGGCGTGCTGCGCGGTCTGGCGACGCGCGAGGGCAACAAGCGCGGCATCGACGAAGCCGGCTGCGTGGTCGTTGCCAGCGACACGTTCGGCCAGAAGAACCAGGGCCAGACGATCAGGGAAGGCATCAGGGAAAATCGCGAGATGATCCGCTTCGCCAAGGGCGAGGGGCTGAAGGCGCAGGTCACCATCTCTGCCGCCTTCGGCTGCCCGTTCGAGGGTGCGGTCGATCCCGAAACGGTGATCCATATCGCCGAGGAGATGGCGGCGGAAGGGCCGATGGAAATCGCCCTTGCCGACACGATCGGCGTCGGCGTACCGGCGCAGGTGACCGACCTGTTCGGCCGGCTCCGCGAAGTGCTGCCCGACGATATCGGCATGCGCGCCCATTTTCACGACACCCGCAACACCGGCATCGCCAATGCCTGGGCCGCGATCCAGGCCGGCGTGCAGACGCTCGATTCCAGCCTCGGCGGTCTCGGTGGATGCCCGTTCGCGCCCAATGCCACCGGCAATATCGCGACCGAGGACCTGATCAACCTGCTCGACCGGTCCGGCGTCGAACATGATCTCGACCTGCGCAAGGCGATCGCCACCAACCAGTGGTTCGAAACCATCATGGGTCGGCCGCTGCCGTCGCTGGTCGCGAGGGCCGAAGCCTGAATGACCGTTACACAAGAGAAAGAGTGAAATATGGGCTATCGATTGGGCGTCGACGTCGGCGGAACATTTACCGACCTGCTGCTGATTGACGAAGCCAGCGGCCAGACCTTCCGCGACAAGGTGCCATCGACCCCGAGCGATCCCTCCCAGGCGGTGATCAACGGCGCCCGAGGATTGTGCGAGCGCCAGAATATAGCCCCGCAGGATATCGACCTGTTCCTGCACGGCACCACGGTCGCGACCAATGCGATGCTGGAAAAGAAGATCGCCAAGGTCGGGCTGATCGTCACCGAGGGCCATCGCCACCTGATGCAGATCGCCCGCAGCCTGGTCCCCGGCGGTCTCGCCGCCTGGATCATCTGGCCGAAACCCGAACCGATGGCGGCGCTCCAGCGCACGATCGAAGCGCCCGAGCGGATGGATGCCAAGGGAAAAACCGTGCGCGCACTGGACGAGGCCGAGATGCGCAAGCGTCTGGAGACATTGAAAGCCAGCGAAGAAGTGGAAGCGCTGACCATCTGCCTGATGAACAGCTATGTCGACGGCAGGCATGAAAAGGCCGTCGCCGCGATCTGCGCCGAGATATTCCCCGATATTCCGATTTCGATATCCTCCGACATCCTGCCCGAGATGCAGGAATATGAGCGCGCACTGACCACGGTCGCCAACAGCGCCGTCCGCCCGGCCGTCGCCCGCTATGTCGGCAATCTGGAAAAGGAGCTCGAAGCCTGGGGGACCAAGGCAAAGCTCAACCTGCTGCGCTCCGACGGCGGCCTGATGTCGGCCGAGAAGAGCGCCGAGGCGCCGGTCAACCTGCTGATGTCGGGACCGGCCGGCGGCGTTGCCGGTGCCGTCTGGGTGGCCAGAAGCGCGAATGTGAAAAATGTCCTGACCCTCGACATGGGCGGCACTTCAACCGATGTCGCGCTGATCGAAAACGGCGCGGCGCGGCTGCAGCGGGAAACCTCGGTCGGCGATCTCAATGTCCGCGCCTCGTCGATCGACGTCAAGACCGTCGGTGCCGGTGGCGGCTCGATCGCCTTCGTGCCCGAACTGACCAAGGCGCTGCGGGTCGGGCCGGAAAGCGCCGGCGCCGTGCCGGGGCCGGTGGCCTATGGCAAAGGCGGCGAACTGCCGACGGTGACCGATGCCAATGTCGTGCTCGGCTATCTGCCCGAATCCCTGCTCGGCGGCAGCTTCAAGCTCGACCGCGAGGGCGCGAAAAAGGCCGTGCAGACGATCGCCGATGCGCTTGGCATCGAGCTGATGGATGCGGCCGCCGGCATCATCGATATCGTCAACGAGAATATGTTCGGCGCGCTGCGGCTGGTCTCGGTCCAGCAGGGCTATGACCCGCGCGAATTCGCGCTGATGGGCTTTGGCGGTGCCGGCCCGCTGCACGCCAATGCGATGGGCAAGCTGATGAACAGCTGGCCGGTGATCATCCCGCCCTCGCCCGGCGTGCTCTGCGCCTATGGCGACGCGACCACGCGGCAGCGGGTCGAGACCCAGCGCAGCTTCAACGAGATGGTGCAGAACACAACCGACGACGAACTCACCATCTATCTCGACAGCCTCGGTGCGCAGGTGAAGCAGGAACTGGAAGCGGAAAATGTCGCGCCCGGCGATATCGAGCTGCTCTACGAGATCGATATCCGCTATGCCGGCCAGGCCTTCGAAATTCCGCTGTCGGTGGAGCCAGAGGGCCTGTCGATCGAGAGCCTGATCAAGCGCTTCGATACCGAGCACGAACGATTGTTCACCTTCAATCTCGACGAAACGCCGCACGAGATCGTCAATGTCCGCGCCGTCGCGCTCGGCAAGTCCGCCGATGTCGCACCGCCGGTGATCGAGAAGGGCGATACCGATCCGTCGGCCGCCAAGACCCGCGATCACCAGCTCTACATGGACGGCAGGATGCAGGATGCGGTGATCTACGACCGGGCGCTGCTCAAGGCCGGCAACCGCATAAAGGGACCGGCGATCGTCACCGAAATGGACAGCACGACGCTGGTGCACAGCGGCTGCGAGGCGCTGGTCGACGCGCACGGCAATCTGATCATCAACCTGTTGGAAGGAGCGTAACATGCCCGCACGGATCATCGAAACCAACAGCGCCCCGTTCAACCAGGTCGCGGTCGACCCGGTCACGCTCGACATCATGGAAAATGCCCTGCGCAACGCCCGGATCGAGATGGACGCGACCTTGGTCCGCACCGCCATGTCGCCCGGCATCCGCGAACAGGGCGACGCCTTTCCGCTGATCGCCGACCGGCAGGGCAAGATGGTCGTCGGCCAGTTCGGAAGCTTTATCGACGGCTTCCTGCGCGCCTATCCCGGCACGATCGAGGAAGGCGACATGATCTTCCTCAGCGATCCCTACAGCTGCGAGGGCGCGGTCAGCCACAACAACGACTGGCTGGTGCTGCTACCGGTCTATCGCGGCGGCCGGCTGGTCGCCTGGACCGCGATGTTCGGCCACCAGTCCGACATCGGCGGCAAGGTCGCCGGCTCGATCCCGATCGACAGCCGCAGCGTGTTCGAGGAAGGCGTGCGGATCCCGCCGGTCAAGATCTACCAGAAGGGCGTCTATAACGAGGAGATGGTCAAGGTCGTCCTGCACCAGAGCCGCAAGCCCGACTGGTGCGCCGCCGATCTCAACGCGCTGATCGCCTCCTGCCGGGTTGCCGCCCGCCGGGTCGACGAAATGTGCGCGCGCTTCGGCGAGGACGAATTTGCCAGCGCCACCGACCTGCTGCTGGCCCGCAACCACCGGGCGATGAAACATCTGATCGAGACCAGCATCGGCGAGGAGCCGGTCAGCTTCTCCGACTATATCTGCGACGACGGCGTCGGCTTCGGTCCCTACAAGATCAGCTGCCGGATGTGGCGCGAGGGCGGCAAGGTGATCCTCGACTTCGAGGGCACCGATCCGCAGGCACCGAGCTCGATCAACTTCTATCTCAACGAGAATATGTTCAAGATGTTCTTCGGCATCTACATGATCATGGTGTTCGATCCCCAGATCCTGTTCAACGACGGTTTCTACGATCTGGTCGACGTGCGGATACCCGAAGGCTCGCTGCTCAAGCCGAAATATCCCGCCGCGCTCGCCGGACGCACCCATGCGCTCGGACGAATTTTCGATATTCTCGGTGGTCTGCTCGGCCAGCGCCAGCCGGAATTTCTCAACGGCGCCGGCTTCTCGTCGAGCCCGCATCTGATGTATTCCGGCTTCGACAAGTCGGGCGAATGGTTCCAGCTCTTCCAGATCGGCTTTGGCGGCATTCCCGGCCGGCCGTTCGGCGACGGTCCCGACGGCCATTCGCTGTGGCCCGGCTTCACCAATGTGCCGAACGAGTTTCTCGAGAAATATTTCCCGCTGCGCATCGAGCGCTACGAGGCCAAGCCGGACAGCGGCGGCGCCGGCCTGTTCCGCGGCGGCAACGGCATCCACATGACCTATTGCTTCCTCGAACCGGGCACGGTGGCGATCCACGACGACCGCTGGTTCACCTATCCCTGGGGCGTCAATGGCGGGCAGCCGGGCGAACGGGCGACCAAGATCCTCGAGCGCGCCGATGGCTCGAAGGAAGTGGTCGGCAACAAGCAGGACGGCATCCAGGTCCGCGAGGGCGACCTCCTCCACTTCATCACCTGGGGCGGCGGCGGCTGGGGCAACCCGCTCGAGCGCGATCCCGAACTGGTCGCGCTGGAAATCCGCCAGGGGCTGGTGACCGTGAACGGCGCGCGCGACTATGGCGTGGTGATTGCCGGGGACGGTAGCGTCGATGGCCCGGCAACGGAAAAGCTGCGCAAGGAGATGGCAGAAAATGTCGTCGAGACCGACGGGCCATTCAATTTCGGTCCCGATATCGAGACGCTGCGCGCCAATTGTCTGGAAGAAACCGGACTGCCGGCGCCGGTGCAACCCGGGACGATCGCCGCATAAGCATCTCCCCGCTATCCAAAGTGCGGTTTGTCGCCGCTTCCGCAAGGCCTTAGACTATTTCCTCAGCCGATGCGGGGAGAGGTGCCATAGTCGACAGCGAAACAGATGTTCTGATCATCGGTGCCGGGGCCGCCGGCCTGACTGCAGCGCTCGCCGCCCACGAATCCGGCGCCTCGGTCCGGCTGATCGAGAAACAGGATCGGCTGGGCGGCACCGCGGCGATTTCCGGCGGCGTGGTCTGGCTGCCCGATCACGAGCAGATGGCCGCGAAAGGCAAGGCGGACAGCGCCGCCGAGGCGCTCGCCTATTTCCAATCACTTGATCATGGCGAAATGGACGAGGCTGTGCTGAAGACCTTTGTCACCGAAGCGCGGCAGATGCACAGTTTCCTGACCGGGATCGACGCGATCCAGCTGACGATGATGCCCGACTATCCGGACTATTATCAGGACCGGCCGGGCGCGAAGGCGGACGGCGGCCGGTCTCTCGACAATGAACTGTTCGATTTTACATCGCTCGGCCCATGGCAGGACCGGGTGTTCCAGAATGGCCCCGCGCCTCGGATGATGCTGCGCGAGACGCCGCTGGGTGGCAGCAGCGGCATGGTCGATCCGGCGGAACTGCAGCGCCGGGCCGACCGCGACCTGCGCGGCTGGGGCCAGGCGCTGGTCGGGCGGCTGCTCAAGGCCTGCCTGGACCGGGGCATTGAACCGATGCTCTCCTGCGGCGGCTACCGGCTCCATGTCGAGAACGGCCGGGTGACGGGAGCGACGGTCGAACGTGACGGACAGAAGGAAATCATGGCCGCGCGCCAGGGCGTGATCCTGGCGACCGGGGGCTTTGAATGGAACGAGGCGCTGAAACATGCCTTTCTGCGCGGGCCGCTCGACGCGCCCGCCTCGCCGCCGACCAATCGCGGCGATGGCCTGAAGATGGCGATGGCGGCGGGTGCCGGTCTCGGCAACATGACCAGCGCCTGGTGGGTGCCGACCCTCGCTGTCCCCGAATCCGAGTGGCAGAGCGGCGAGACGCGCAACATGCCGGTGCTGATAGAGCGGACGCTACCGCACGGCATCATGGTCAACCGCGACGGCAATAGATTCTGCAACGAGGCCGCCAATTATTCGGCGCTGGTCGGGGCCTTTCACGCCTTCGATCCGGCGACCTATGATTATCCCAATCTGCCCGCCTATCTCGTCTTCGATTCGCATTATCGCGAACGCTATCCGCTCGCCTCCTTCATGCCCGGCGCCCCGCTGCCGTCATGGGTGGCGCAGGCAGAGACGCTGGCCGAGCTGGCCGAGAAAGCCGGTATCGATGCGGCCAATCTGTCGGCAACGATCACGCGGTTCAATGATGGGGCCGAGCAACTGGATGACGCAGATTTCGGCCGGGGCAAGACCGGCTATGACCGCTTCTACGGTGACCGCTCCCGCGATGGCGCCGCGGCGACTCTGGGAGCGTTGACCAAGGCACCGTTCTACGCGGTGGAAATCCGGATGGGCGCGCTCGGCACCAATGGCGGGCCGAAGACCAACGCGCAGGCGCAGATACTCGATGTCGACGGCGAGCCGATCGCAGGACTGTTCGGTGCCGGCAATGTGATCAGCGCGCCGACCGGCAGCGTCTATGCCGGGGCGGGCGGCACGCTGGGGCCAGCACTGACCTTCGGCTATGTCGCCGGCCGCGCGGCGGCCAGGCTGGCCAATCAATGAAAGAACAGAGCAAGGGGACAGGACAATGGGAATTTTGGATCAATTCAGGCTGGACGGTAATGTCGCCGTGGTCACCGGAGCCGGCAAGGGTATCGGCCGGGCGATTGCGCTGGGTCTGGCCGAAGCGGGCGCGGATGTCGCGGTGGCGGCGCGCTCTTCCGCTGATCTGGAAAAGGTCGCCGACGAGATTCGCGCCATCGGTCGCCGCGCGATCGCGGTGCCGACCGATGTCACCAGCCGCGCCGCGCTCGAAAACCTCGCCAACCGCGCGGTCGAGGAACTGGGGCGGCTGAGCATCTGGGTCAGCAATGCCGGCGGCCTGCCCGACGGCACGCCCCGCTATCTGACCCGCACCCCGGAAGAAAGCTGGGACGCGCAGATCGAACTCAATCTGAAAAGCGTGTGGATGGGCGCGGTCGCGGCGGCGGCGCATATGGGCGACAGGGGCGGCGCGATCATCAATATTTCCTCGCGCGCGGCGCTCGGCGGGCAGGTCAAGAACGGCCCCTATGGTGCCTCCAAGGCCGCGGTGAACAGCCTGACCGCCAGCCTGTCGCTGGAACTGGCACCGAAAATCCGGGTCAACGCCGTTGCACCCGGCCCGATCCCGACCGAGAATTTCGACGAATCCATGGGCATCGACTCCGAGGATAAACGAGAGGCCTTGCTCAAGCAGTTCCAGATTCCGCTGGCCCGTTTCGGCCGGGAAGAGGATATTGCTGCAGCGGTGGTCTATATGGCTTCGCCAGCTTCGAGCTGGGTGACCGGGCAATGCCTCTATGTCACGGGAGGCAAATAGGCGGTCAGGCCTGCTTGCGCTTCATCCATGTCCAGACGCGCCAGTAATGATAGCCGGCCCATAGATTGAACAGCGCCAGAACCATCAGCGCCTTTTGCAGGGCGCTCGCTTCGAGATTTCGGTCGCCGCCGGCAAAATAGTCCGACAGGCCACCGACAAAGACGGGACCGAGGCCGAGGCCGATCAGCCCGGCCACCATCAGATAGATGGCCACCGCCATCGCCCGGGTGCGGTCGCTGGCCAGCGCCTGGACAGCGGCGAAACTGGGACCGAAATAGAAGGTGGCGGCAAAGGTCGGGAAGCCGAGCAGGACGATGGCGAGATTGGCATTGCCGGCATAGATGGCGGCGATCATTCCGGGCGCGGCGATCAGCAGCACCAGACCGCTGACCAGCAGCGGCAATACCGGGTCGCGCTTGCCGATCATGTCGCCGACCTTGCCGCCGAACCAGGCACCGAAGCCGCCGGTGAGACCAACCATCACGCCCAGTTTCCAGCCCAGCTCGCCATAGTTCATGCCGTGCACCCGGACAAACAGGCCGCCGTAGAAACTGGCGAGGCCGTAGGAGACAAATTGCACCAGCACCCCGGCTGCGACCAGATGCCAGTAGGCCGGCTTGCGCGACAGTTCGAGCAGGGCACTGCGCAATGTCGCCTCGCCGGCGACCGGCTGAAAGGCCTTGGCCAGACTGACCTTGCCGCGCGGATCGGGCACGGTGAACCAGATCAGCAGGGCGATGATGATACCCGGCAATCCGGCCAGCATGAACGCGGCACGCCAGCTGAACATCTCGGTGATATAGCCGCCGCCGGCATAGGCGATGAAGGCCCCGACCGGCACCGCGGCGCCCATGATGCCGAGCGCCCCGGCCCGACGCTCGGGCGGGAACAGGTCGGCGATCAGGCTGTGCGACGCCGGTGCCGAACCGGCCTCGCCAATCCCGACCCCGACCCGGGCCAGGAACAGCTGGACGAAATTGCCCGCGACGCCGCACAGCACGGTCATCAGCGACCAGATGGCAATGGCGATCGCAATGATCCGGCTGCGGTTCCAGCGGTCCGCCAGCGCCGCCAGCGGAATCGCCAGCGTGGTGTAGAATACGGCGAAGGACAGGCCCGTCATCAGCCCGAGTTGCGTGTCGGAGAGGCCGAGATCGCGCTTGATCGGTTCGGCGACGATCGAGATCACCTGCCGGTCGAGAAAATTGAGCATGGTGACGACGAACAGAACGGCAAGCGCATAATTGGCGCGCCGGGCCGCACCCGCGCTGTCTGCCAATATTGCCGTGGCTCCTATGGGAGCGCTACCCTCTGCCATGGACAGGCTATGACAGGTTTGTTTTTGACCCGGCACCCTTTGTTTGAATAGGGGTCACCGTCGCGTCAGAGTGACTGGCCGTCGTCGATGATGATATCCGACCCCGTCACCATCCGCGATGCGTCGGACGAAAAATAGAGCATCATCGGGTCGAGCGATTCGATATCCTGCAGCCGGCGGCGGTGGAAACCGGCGATCTGCGCCGCGCCGCCTTCGGTCTCGTACCAGTCGCCCTGGATCTCGGTCGGGATATAGCCGGGATGGATGGTGTTCACATTGACGCCCATCCGCACCCATTCGCGCGCCAGATTGCGGCCGAGATGGGTGACACCGGCCTTGCTGGCGGCATAGGCGCTGTCGCCCTCGCCGGTCAGGCGGGAGGTGATCGAGCCGATGATGACGATCCGGCCATTTTCCTTTTCGCGGCTGCCGCTGGCGATCAGCCGTTTGGCCCCTTCCCGCGCGACCAGATAGACGCCCTTGAAATTGGTATCGAGCAGAGCCTGCAAGCGGTCCGCCGGGACATCGGTCGCGCGGCCCGTCGCCGCCACGCCGGCATTGGCGACAATGCTGTCGACCGTACCAAAGGCGGCTTCCGCCGCGTCATAGGCGGCGATGATCGAGGCTTCGTCGGTGACGTCCAGGGGGACGGCCAGCGCCTGCCCGCCACCGGCCTTGACCTTGTCCGCCAGTTCTTCCGTACGATCGGTCCGCCGCGCGCCGAGAACGACGCGAGCCCCGGCCGCCGCGAACAGTTCGGCGAAACGGGCACCAAAACCCGATGAGGCGCCGGCGATCAGCGCGGTACGACCGTTGAGGGAAAAAGGAATGTCCATGATGTCATTGCTCCGGGCCAGATGTTGCCAAAGGCTCTAGACGATCCACTTATCGTCGGCCAATAGTCAATTGCATAGGAGAAGATCATGATCGACACGTCCCTCGACTTTACCGGCCAGACCGTCTGCATCATCGGCGGCTCGAGTGGTATCGGCAATGCCACCGCCCAGACCTTTCGCGGCTGCGGCGCGGATGTCCATGTCACCGGAACGCGCGCCAGCGAGAACGACTACAACAAGGCGGACGGCTCCGATCTCGAAGGCCTGACCTATCACCAGCTGGACGCCGCCGATGATGCCGCGATCGTGGCGCTGCGCCGGAAGTTCGAGCGGATGGACGTGCTGATCTGCTCGCAGGGCATGGTGCTGTACAAGCGCGCCGAATTCGAGCCGGAGAATTTCGCCAAGGTGGTGCAGGTGAATCTCAACAGCCTGATGACCTGCGCCGGGCAGTTCTACGACCTGCTGAAAGCGGCAAAGGGCTCGCTGGTCATCATCAGCTCGACCGCCGCTTTCCATGCCACCGTCGGCAATCCCGGCTATAATGCGTCCAAGGCCGGTGCCGCCGGACTGACCCGGACGCTGGGCAAGGCCTGGGCACCCGACGGCATCCGTGTCAACGGCATCGCGCCGGGCCTGATCGCGACCAAGATGACCAGGGTGACGACCGACAATCCCAAGCGCCGGGAAGCCACCATCCGCTCGATCCCGCTCGGCCGGATCGGCGACCCCGACGATATGGCCGGGCTGTCGCTGTTTCTGGCTTCGCCGCTTTCCAATTATATTGTCGGCCAGACCATCATCGCGGATGGCGGCCTGCTGCTGTGACTCAGGCCGGGGCCAGCGCCGGCTCCAGCTCTTCCTTCACCGCCTTGCCGGTCCACCAGAACAGGATCGTGGCGATCGACAGGCTCACCAGCACGGTCGCGATCACCGCATAGTTGAGCGACAGGCTGCCATAAGCGCCGGCCCAGTTGTCGCTCATCAGCCCGATCAGCGCCGGTCCGATGCCGTAGCCGAGCAGGGTGATCGACAGGCTGCTGATCGACGAGGCGGTGCCGCGCTCGGTTGGCAGGACCGCGGCCTGGACCATGGAAATCGCCGCGCCCTGCGTCGATACCAGCAGGATATAGCCGCACAGATAGAGTCCGAGGGTCAACTCCAGACTCGTGGTCATCAGGCACAGGATCCAGAATGGCATGGTCAGAAAAACCGCCACCCCGCAATACCATGGCCGCCACCGGGGATTTTTGCGGGCGAGAAAGTCAGCAAGATAGCCGCCCAGGATCATGCCCGGAACGCCGCCAAAAAACAGCATGGCACCGAGATACACGCCGACCTCTCCCGAAGTCAGATCAAAATTGCGGATCAGCATCGGAGCCAGCCAGATCGCAAAGGCATAGGCGGGCATATTGGTGAAGCTGTTGGCGACGACGACGCGGACGAACACGCTGTTCGCCCACAAGGAGCGCATGGTGACGAGGAAGGGCTCCTGCTGTTCCGAAACGACTTCCTGCGCCCTGCTGGTGTAAAAGCGGCCGCGCCTTGGTTCCCGGACCGTGTAGTAGAGCAGGATGCCGAGCAATATGCCGGGCAGCCCCAGAATCACGAAGGTCCAGCGCCAGCCATAGGCCTCCGCGATCAGCCCGCCGGCGACATAGCCAAGCACAGGTCCCAGCACGGCCCCGGCGGCAAAAATGCCCATCGCCCGCGACAGTTCGTGCGGCGCGAAATAGTCGGTGATGATCGATGCGGAGGGCGGGCCGCCGCCGGCCTCGCCGACCCCGACGCCGAGGCGGGCGAGCAGCAGCGTCCAGAAGCCCAGCGCCGCGCCGCACAGCGCCGACATCAGGCTCCACAGGGCGAGCGACACCGCGACCATGGTCTTTCGGTTGGTGCGGTCGGCCAGCCGCCCGGCCGGAATGCCCAGGATCAGATAGAAGAAGGTGAAGGCGGTACCGGCGAGAAGGCCGATCTGGGTGTCGCTCAGGACGAACTCCGCCTTGATGTCCTCGATCAGGATCGACATCACCAGCCGGTCGGCGATGTTGAACATGAAGGTCAGCATCAGCATGACCAGCACATAATAGCGATAGACACCGCCAGCGGCCGGTCCGGTATTGGATTTCATCTGCACCCTCTCCAAAGGATGCAAATGGCCTAGCGCGAAAAAGGGGACAGAGCCAGACAGGCGCCATCCCCTTAATTGATAGGGTCAAAATGTCATCTCGGCCCCGGCGGCGTTCGGGCTGAGCTTGTCGAAGCCCGTCAGAACCAGCGCTCTGCGCCGCGCTCGTCCTTCGACAGGCTCAGGACGAACGGGTTCTGTCCGGCTAGCCCGCGGTCAGCG
>CAXIBD010000025.1:0-38302 GCA_964022135.1 uncultured Sphingomonadales bacterium
GCTTTGCGGAAAATCCGGAACAGAAGATTTCCGAGCTGATGACCAAGGACAATCTTGCCACCGTTCCGGCCGGGGTGAGTCAGGAAGAGGCACGGCGCACGCTGCACCAGCGGCGGATCGAGAAATTGCTTGTCGTCGACGACAATTATCATTGCGTCGGCCTGATCACGGTCAAGGATATCGAAAAGGCCGTCACCTATCCGAATGCCACCAAGGATGCCTCCGGCCGTCTGCGCGTTGCCGCTGCCTCCACCGTCGGCGAAAGCGGACTGGAGCGCTCGCAGGCGCTGATCGATGCCGAGTGCGATCTGATCGTTATCGATACCGCTCACGGCCATAGCGCGATGGTGGCGCGGGCCGTGGAGGAGATCAAGAAACGGTCGAACGGCGCCCAGATCATTGCCGGCAACGTGGCGACCGCTGCGGCGACCCGCGCGCTGATCGATGCCGGCGCGGACGGTATCAAGGTCGGGATCGGACCTGGTTCGATCTGCACCACGCGGGTGGTGGCCGGGGTCGGCGTTCCCCAGCTGACGGCGATCATGGATTGCGCCGAGGAAGCGGAAAAATCCGGTATTCCCGTGATTGCCGACGGCGGATTGCGGACATCGGGCGATGTCGCAAAGGCCCTGGCGGCCGGCGCCTCCGCCGTGATGATCGGATCGCTGCTGGCCGGAACCGAAGAAGCGCCGGGCGAGACCTTTCTCTATCAGGGACGTGCCTACAAAAGCTATCGCGGCATGGGCTCGGTCGGGGCGATGGCGCGCGGGTCGGCGGATCGTTATTTCCAGCAGGATATTACCGACCAGCTCAAGCTGGTCCCGGAAGGAATCGAAGGGCAGGTGCCGTTCAAGGGGCCGGCGCGCGACGTGATTCACCAGCTGGTGGGCGGCGTGAAGGCCGCGATGGGCTACACCGGTTCGGCGACGCTGGAAGATCTGCGCGAGCGGGCGGAGTTCATCCGGATCACCAACGCCGGATTGCAGGAAAGCCATGTCCATGATGTGGCAATCACCCGGGAAGCGCCGAATTATCCGACCCGATAGAGCCTCTGGAGGCATCACGTGATCGAAGCCATTATATCTTTGCTGGTTCTTGCCCGTCGTGCGGCGCGGGCCGACGATCGCCGGGATACGTGACCCCGTCCGCAAGACTGCAGGCGGCGATCGAGATGCTGGACTGGATCATCGCCGCTGCGCGCGACAATGGGGCGTCTGCGGACAATATCGCCAAGAAATTTTTCAAGGAACGGCGCTATGCCGGTTCCGGTGACCGGCGTGCCATTCGCGAACTGGTCTATGCCGCCATCCGGCGCTGGGGCGACCGGCCGGAAAGCGGTCGGCAGGCCATGCTCGGACTGGTCGCCGAGCAGCCGGAATTGCGCGAGTTTTTTGGGGGTTCGAACTATGGTCCCCCCGCGATCGAAGCGCAGGAACCTGTCGCCAGCGGTGCGCAAGTTCCGGAATGGCTGATGGACCGGTTCGCCAGCCTGATCGACGAATCCGAACGCCTGGCGCTGTTTGACCGGGCACCCCTGCATATCCGGGTGAACGGGCAGCGTTCGACCGATATGGAGGTCCGCTCCGCCTGGCCGGAGGCGGTAGCGCTGGCCTTGCCGCATGCATATGAGCTTCCGACCGGAACCCAGCTGGAAGAGCAGACGCTGCATCGCGAAGGGGCCGTCGAAATCCAGGATCTCGGCAGTCAGGCGATCGCAATGGCGAGTGCGGCAGGCGAACCGAAGCTGGTCCTTGATCTCTGCGCGGGAGCCGGGGGCAAGACCCTGGCGCTCGCCGCCATGCTTTCCCCCGATGCGGAGATCATCGCGGCGGACACGGATCGCGGACGGCTGAGCCGGATAGACCCGCGCAAGCGGCGAGCCAGCGCCCGGAATATCGAGACCATCCTGCTCGCGCCGGGCAAGGAAATGGATTCGCTTCAGCATCTGAAGGGCCGTTGCGATCTGGTCCTGATCGATGCGCCATGCAGCGGCACCGGAACCTGGCGGCGCAATCCCGAGCTGCGCTGGCGAATGACGCCAAAACGCCTCGAGCACACCACGGAACTCCAGCAGCGGCTGATGGATCTGGGCAGCGAGATGGTCAAACCGGGCGGGCGTCTGCTCTATGCCGTCTGTTCGCTGCTGGATGCGGAAGGCGGGGAGCAGGCCGAGAAATTTCTGGATCGGCACGCTGGCTGGCGGGAAATATCGATTGATTTGCCGATCGGCCGGCAATATCGTAAAGGTATTCTTCTTTCCCCGCATCATGATGGAACGGATGGCTTTTATTTTACCAGTCTCAAAAAATTGTGATAGCAAACCATGTTAAGCCACCGTGCAGGTGAGTCTGGCTATGGTCGCGAAAGTTTATTGGAGCTGATTATGCGTTTTTCCCCGGCTGTTGTCGCCCTGTCCTTCGTTTTTGCCACTGTTTCCAGTGCCGGTTTCGGCCAGACTGCCGATATCGAGATCAAGCAGCGGTCGGTCGAATATCTGCAACTGGGCGAAGCGGCGCAGAAACGCGGCGAGCTTGATCTGGCCGCCGACCTTTATGAAACATCGCTGGCGGCAGACCCGCGCAACAGTTCGGCGTTCATTGCGCTGGCGCAGATTGCGCGGGTACAGCAACTGCCGGGCAAGGCAATTCGTCTGTATCGGGAGGCACTGATTGTCGATCCGAACAATCTGGATGCGCTGGCCGGACAGGGCGAAGCGCTGATCCAGCGCGGCGCTCTGGAGAAGGCGAAAGTCAATCTGTCGCGGATCGAAACCCTGTGCCGGTCTCGTTGTGCGCAAAATGACCAGCTCGCCTCGGCGATCAAGCTGGCGGAAAAGAAGCCGGTGCTGTCGGCGGAAGCGGTGACGCCGAAACCGAGGATCGGTGACGAAGAACCGGAAAGCGAAACACCCTGATAACCTGTCCCGCTGACGGGCTAAAAATCATAGACCAGTGAGGCCCGGCTGAGCGTGTCGGTTTTGAACCGGCCGACCGGCGGGTTGGTTTCATGCTCTATCGTATAGGACAGTCGCGCCGAAAGGCTGCCAATCAGCTTGGCATCAAGCGCCGAGGTCGCCTTGAAGCTGGCATTGTCGCTGTCGACGATGGCCACCGCCGAGGCATAGCCTTGTGCATCGCTAGCCCACGTACCCCCGGCATCCTGCGAAAATTTGAGATTGTCGGAAATCTTCCAGTCGAGATCAATCCCGATCAGCCCGGCCAGGCTGCTTTCGGAATTGCCGCCAGCGAAATCGGTAATCCGGATCGCCGGTCCGGCCTTGACGGCAAGCCGCAGATTCCTGGTCTTGACCAGCTCGTAGCCCAGTCCGCCCGATATCGTGTAGCGGGCCGAATAGCCCTGAAAGCGATCCCGTTCGAACTGGGCCAGGCCGTAGGCATAGAGCTTGTCGCTGAACTTGTAATTCGGTTCGATCGTTGCGCTCAGCTGATCGCGCGTGGTCCTGCCCCTGTTGCGTTCATAGTTGGCTCGGGCCTGGAAGTTCAGGCGCCATTTGACCGCATCCTTGTGCAGCTTGACGCCGCCGGTGAGGCCGAGGTTCCGGGTGTTTCCGGTTGAGCGGAAGCCGCCGAGCTCGCCTTGCCCCTTCCAGTTTTCGAAAAAACCGGCCTCCTGCTTTTCGCGCAGCGCTGCCTGGGCGATCTCTGCCTGGGCCTTGTTGAATGCCGCCAGCATGGCATCGACCTCGGCGACATCATCGGGATTTGTCGCTTTTGCAATTTTGGCGATCGCGAGGACATCCTGCTTGTTTCCGGAAGCAATGGCGGCGTCGATCATTGCCTTTACCGGATCGGGCAGGGCGGCGGCAGCCGGGGTGGACAGGCTCGCCGCACCGATAATCGCGGTCGTCAATGCTTGTCTGTACATAGTGAATCTCGAATTGGGGGGTTAGATCAGCGGCTGGAACTCGTTCAGGACCGCCCGATACAGGTCCCTTTTAAAGGGAACGATGATATCGGGCAAGCCCGCGGGCTCGGTCCATTTCCATTTGGTGAATTCGGGATGGTCGGTCTGAATGTCGATATGATGGTCCTCGCCGGTGAACCGCATCAGGAACCAGCTTTGCCGCTGGCCGCGATATTTCCCCTTCCAGATCTTGCCGAGCAGTTCGTCAGGAAGGTCGTAGAAATATTCCTCGCTGGTCCGGCCTATGATCTGGACATGATCGGCGATGACGCCGGTTTCTTCCCACAGTTCGCGCAAGGCGGCCGCCTCGGCTTCCTCGCCCTCGTCGATTCCGCCTTGGGGCATTTGCCAGGCGTCGGGATAGAGGCTCTCGGCCGCATCCAGTCTCTGGCCGACGAAAACCAGGCCTTTCCGATTGGCCAGCATGATACCGGCGCAGGGGCGGTAGGGGAGTTTGCTGAAATCGTTCACAGGCTGGCGAGCAATGTCTTCCAGGCCGCAATCATCTTGTCCACATCCTGCGCCGCCGACGGCACCGCCTTGCGGATATTGATGAAGCCATGCACATTTCCGGGCATTTCCAGAAAAGTCGTATTCACGCCATGCTTGATCAGGTCAGCGGCATATTCGCGGCCCTGGTCGCGCAGTGGGTCGAGGCCGGCGGTAACCAGAACCGTTGGCGGGGAGCGGGCGAGATCGCCAAGATAGGGCGAGACGAGAATGTCATCGTCCTTTGGTGCATAATGGCCGTCGAAATATTCCATGCTCTCCTTGGTTAGCAGGAAGCCTTCGGCGAACTCGTCCATCGATCCGCCTTCGGCATCCATCCGGGTGGCGGGATAGATGGGAAATTGCGCGACGATGGGAACGGACGCGGGCTCGGTCGCCAGGACCTGCCCGACCACCAATGCGAGATTGCCACCGGCGCTATCGCCGCAAGGGATCAGGCCGCTGATCTTCAGCCTGAGCTGTTCCTGGTTGTCGGCAACCCAGCGGGTGGCGGCCAGACTGTCTTGCGGCGCAGCAGGGAAGGGCGCTTCCGGAGCCAGACGGTAATCGACGGCAACGACAGGCAGATCCATTTCGCGCGAGATATAGGTGCAGAAGCTGTGGTGCGACTCAAGGTCGCCGATGACGAAGCCGCCGCCATGATAGAAGATGATCACCGGTGTGGCCTCGCTCCGTTGCGCCTGGCTGTCATACAGGCGAAGCGCAATGTCACCGGCAGGGCCGGGGCAGGACCGATTCTCTATCCGCGGAAGATCGACCGCATCTGCCTCGAGCATTGCCGCCATCATATTATACATTTCACGGGCCGCTGCCGGTTCGACTTCCGACATCAGGGGCTGATCCGATTGTTCCATCATCGTCAGAATCATTTGCACATCGGGGCGGACATATGCGTCAGTCATCATTCTTCTCCAACGGGTTAACCGGTCGATTAGATCAGGCTAGGTTCAGTAGGCAAGTGCTAATCGGGTCAGGGCGCCCAAACAAATGCTTTATCCCTATTAGTTTTTGTGGTTTGAAGCGCCTTGCATTGCTGCTCTAGAGCGGCTCGCACAATAACAAAGGCACGGAAATCAATCATGGCCACCGCGTTGAAGCAGGAAGAACCGAATAACCCCAGTCCCGACGGCGCCGAGAATGTCGTCGTGCGTTTCGCTGGCGACAGCGGCGACGGGATGCAGCTGACCGGAGGGCAATTCACGCTCTCGACGGCGCTGGCGGGCAATGACCTCGCCACTTTCCCGGATTTTCCGGCGGAAATTCGCGCGCCGCAGGGCACGCTGTTCGGCGTGTCCGCGTTCCAGATCAATTTCGGATCGCGCGCGATCGAGACCGCCGGTGACGAACCGGATGTGCTGATCGCGATGAACCCGGCGGCGCTCAAGACCAATGTCCAGGCCGTGCGGCCGGGCGGTCTGGTGATTGCCGACGAAGGCGAGTTCGGGAAACGCAATCTCGACAAGGCCCATTATGACAGCAATCCGCTGGAAGACGGCTCGCTGGCCAAATGGCAGCTGCTCAAGCTCAACATTTCGCAGCTGACGCTGGATGCGGTCAAGCCGTTCGGCCTCGGCAACAAGGAAGCGCTGCGCTGCAAGAATATGTGGACGCTCGGCCTGGCGCTGTGGATGTTCGAGCGCGACCGCGAACCCGTGGTGCAGTGGCTGAAAAGCAAATTTGCCAAATTGCCGGATATTGCCGAGGCCAATATCGCCGCGCTCAATGCCGGCCATGCCTATGGCGAGACCGCCGAGATTTCGGGTGACGGCCTCGGCGGCGGCCATCTGCAGCATCACAAGATTGCCGCGGCTCCGGCCGAACCGGGCACCTATCGGACCGTATCGGGCGCTGAGTCGCTCTCCCTCGGACTGGTTGCGGGCGCGCGGCTGGCCGGACTGCCGATGTTTTTCGGCGGCTATCCGATCACGCCTGCGTCGGCGATCCTGCACCATCTGGCGCGGCTCAAGGAATTCGGTGTCACCACCTTCCAGGCCGAGGACGAGATCGCCGCGATCACTGCCGCGATCGGCGCCAGCTATGCAGGCAGTCTCGGCATCACGTCCTCTTCCGGTCCCGGCATCGCGCTGAAGGGCGAAGCCATGGGGCTGGCGATCATGACCGAATTGCCGCTGGTGATTGTCAACTCGCAGCGCGGTGGTCCGTCGACCGGCCTGCCGACCAAGACCGAGCAGTCCGACCTCTACCAGGCGGTCTATGGCCGCAACGGCGATGCGCCGATGCCGGTGATCGCTGCACGTTCGCCTGAAGACGCCTTTTACTGCGCGATCGAGGCGGTGCGGATCGCGGTGCAATATATGACGCCGGTAATGCTGCTGACCGACGGCTACATCGCCAACGCCGCCGAGCCGTGGAAGATTCCCGACGTCGATACGCTCGAGCGTTTTCCCGTCAGCTTCATGACCGAAAAGCCGGACGGTCCATTGTTGCCCTACAGCCGCGACGAAAAGCTGAAGCGACCGTGGATCAAGCCGGGTACGCCGGGTCTGATGCACCGCATTGGCGGAATCGAAAAGGGCGTCGATACCGGCCATATCGAATATGGTCCGGCGAACCACCAGACGATGACCGAAATCCGGCGCGACAAGATACTCGGCGTCGCCGACAGCCTGCCCGACCAGGAACTCGCGTTCGGCAAGGCCGGCGCCAAGCTGGGCGTTATCGGCTGGGGCTCGACCTTTGGACCAATCCATCAGGCGGTCTCGCGCTCGAGCAAGGCGGGCAAGGATGTCGCGCATGTCCATATCCGCAACATCTGGCCGCTGCCGAAAAATCTCGGCGAGCTGCTGAACAGCTTTGACCGGATCATCGTGCCGGAAATGAACACCGGGCAGCTGAAGACGATCCTGCGCGACCAGTATCTGGTCGACGCGAAGCCGGTGAACAAGGTTTCCGGCCAGCCCTTTACCATCGCCGAGATCATGGCGGCGATCGAGGAGAATCTGTCATGAACGAGATGACCAAAATTACGACGACACTGAAAGACTGGGAAACCGACCAGGAAGTGCGCTGGTGCCCGGGTTGCGGCGACTATGCGATCCTCAAGGCGGTGCAGCGGACGATGCCCGATCTCGGTGCCGATCCGTCGAAGACCGTTTTCATCAGCGGCATCGGCTGCTCGTCGCGTTTCCCTTATTATATGGAGACCTACGGTTTTCACACGATTCACGGGCGGGCGCCGGCGATTGCGACCGGTGTGAAGCTGGCCAATCCGGAACTGGACGTGTGGATCATCACCGGTGACGGCGACGCGCTGTCGATCGGCGGCAACCATACCATGCACCTGCTGCGCCGCAATCTCGATTGCCAGCTGATGCTGTTCAACAACGAGATTTACGGCCTGACCAAGGGGCAATATTCGCCGACCAGCCGACAGGGGACACACAGCCCGTCGACGCCTTATGGTTCGGTGGACCGGCCGGCTTCTCCTTGCGCCTTTGCGCTGGGCGCCGGGGCGCGTTTTGTCGCGCGCGGCATCGATATCCACAAGAATCTGCCCGATGTTCTGAAAGCCGCGCATGCGCACAAGGGCACGTCCTTCATCGAGATTTTCCAGAATTGCATCGTCTACAACAAGGATGTGTTCGAGGAATTTGCCGCCAAGAAGACGGCAGCCGAGACCCAGCTGCATCTGGTCGATGGCGAGCCGATGCTGTTCTCCAAGGGCGAGAAGGGCCTCACGCTCAATAACCAGACCTTGCAGCTGGAAGTGGTCGACGTGGTCGATGGCGACTGGCAGGCGGCCGGGGTGATCGTCCATGATGTGACCAACCGTTCGGTGGCGCATATGCTGGTCGAAATGCAGTTCGGTGCCTTCCCGATGGCGCTCGGCGTGCTCTATGACGATCCGCGGCCGACCTTCGAAGCGGCGGTGGTGGCACAGAATATCGCGTCTTCGGCGGGCAAGAAGCCGGACCTGCAGGGTCTGCTGAACAAGGGGCAGACCTGGACGGTGACCGAGGACGGGCCGGAACTGTAAAGTTTTGGGGGCTCGCACGAAGACACGAAGGCACTAAGATGAGAGTGTGAAAGCTCTCGAGGATATCGCCAAAATCTCCGTTGATTGCGGGTTTCACCTGCACAGGGATATTGGGCCAGGGTTGCTCGAATCCGTCTATGAGATATTGCTTTTCGAGAGTTTGAAAGAAAAGGGTCTGTCTGTCGAAAGACAGAAAGTCATTCCCATCACTTTCAAAGGTCGAGTTCTGGAAGAGGCCTTTCGAGCCGACCTGGTCGTTGAAAACCAGATCCTGATTGAACTCAAGTCTACCGAACGATACGCTCCTGTTCATGCCAAACAGGTGATCACCTATTTGCGTTTGATGGATTTGCCGCTCGGCTTCCTGATGAACTTTGGCGCAGCCACTTTCAAAGAAGGCCTCAAACGTCTGGCAAATAACTATTTCCGAAGCTAGGCATGAGAGCCCTTCATGGCTTCGTGTCTTTGTGCGAGAAAAATTTTGGATAACCTGACCCATAGCCTCGCCGGTGCCGTTCTCGGCCAGATGGGCCTGAAGAAGAAGACCGGCCTTGGCATGGCGACGCTGATCATCGCCGCCAATATTCCCGATATCGATGCGGTGGCGACCCTGCTGGACGGGGTGCAGCATCTGGCGATCCGGCGCGGGATTACCCACGGGCCGATCGCGATGCTGCTGCTGCCGCTGCTGCTGACCGGGATCATGATATGGTTTGATGCGTGGCAGACAAAGCGCGGCAAGCGGCCTGCGGACCGATTGCCGATCCACCGGGGCTGGCTGCTGGCGCTGGCCTATATCGGCTGTCTGAGCCATCCGGCGCTGGACTGGCTGAACAGTTACGGCATCCGCCTGCTCGAGCCCTTCTCCTCGCAATGGTTTTACGGCGACAGCATCTTCATCATCGATGTCTGGATCTGGGCGGCCTTGATTGCAGGCTTCTGGCTATCGCGGCGGCGGGAGAAGAAGGGCCGCTCGAACTGGCAGCGACCGGCGTGGATCAGCTTTGCCGCGGTGTGCGCCTATATTTTTGCCAACGGGCTGATCACCGGCAGGGCGGAAGCGCAGACGCGACAGTTGCTGACCGAGCAGGCCGCCGATGTGAGTGCTGCCGAGCTCGTGCAGCGCCGGGCGGCCCTGGTGGTTGCAAACCCGGTGCCGCTCCAGTTCTGGAAACGGGAAATATTGTGGCGCGATCAATCGACCTACGGATCCGGGGCGTTCGACCTGTTCGGCAATCTGGTGCTTGGCCCGGAACAGAAAATTCCGGGAAATGCGGATTTTCTGGAATCGGAAGTCGCCCGGTCGAGCAAGGATGGCGCGGCTTTCCTGTTCTGGTCGAGAATGCCGGTGGTAAAGGCGACCGGCGCAGTGGTGACGGTGAGGGACCAGCGCTTCATGGACCCGCTGGTGGCGGATCGCTTCGCCGTGCGGGTCAATGTCCGCAAAGACAGGTTGGAACGCGGGCGCCCCTGAGGCAATTGCATGGCCATGACAAAACCCAGAATCATATGGTTCCGTCGCGACCTTCGGCTTTCCGATCAGGCGGCTGTGCTGGCCGCTGCATCCAGTGGCCCGGTCATTCCGGTCTATATTCTCGACGATGACACGCCGAAACACCGCATCATGGGCGGGGCTTCGCGCTGGTGGTTGCACCGGTCGCTGGAAGAACTGGAAGCATGTTTGCAGGATCTGGGTTCGCGGCTGATCCTGCGGCAGGGGGCGGCTGCAGAGCATTTGGCCGAAATTGTCAAATCGACCGGCGCGGATGAAATCCATGCGCTGCACCATTACGAGCCGTGGTGGCGCAACGCCGAGCGGATGTTGGAAAAGGCGCTGGGCGACGGTGCGCGGCTGGTGCTGCACGATGGCAATTATCTGTTGCCGCCGGGGACCGTGACCACTGGGTCGGGCGATCCTTACAAAATCTACACACCGTTCTGGAAGGCGCTGCGCCAGCATATGCCGCCTGCTGATGCTCGGTCCGCGCCTGACGCGCTGTCCTCACCGGAAAGCTGGCCCAAGAGTGACTCGCTGGATGCTTTGAATCTGCTGCCTTCCAATCCGGACTGGGCCGCCGGTTTCGGCGACCATTGGCAGCCCGGATCGACCGGTGCCGAGGCCAATCTCGAGGATTTTGCCGACAAGGCGGCGCAATATGACGAGGGCCGGAACCTGCCGTCCGAGCAGCTGGTGTCCCGGCTGTCGCCGCATCTGCATTTCGGCGAGATCAGCCCGGCGACGGTCTGGAACCGGCTGGCCGGGCAGGGGAGCAAGGTCGAGACCTATCTGAAGGAACTGGTCTGGCGCGACTATGCACAGAATGTGATCGACCAGTTCCCGCAATATGGCGGCGAGAGCTATCGCGAGAAAATGCGCGCTCTGCCGTGGCGGGACATGAACGATGCCGCCGTAAAGAAGGATTTCGAGGCCTGGTGCCACGGCAGGACGGGCTATCCGATCGTCGATGCCGGGATGCGCGAGCTTTGGGCGACCGGCTGGATGCACAATAGGGTGCGGATGATCACGGCGAGTTTCCTGGTCAAGCATCTGCTGATCGACTGGCGCGAGGGCGAGCAATGGTTCTGGGACACATTGGTCGACGCCGACTACGGATCGAACAGCGTCAACTGGCAGTGGGTCGCGGGCACCGGGGTCGACAGCAACATGTTCGTGCGGATCATGGCGCCGCTGACCCAGTCGGAGAAATTCGCTGCCGGCGACTATATCCGGCAATGGGTGCCGGAACTGGCCGATATCGATGATCCCTATATTCATGATCCCGAAGATTCGGGATGCAGGCCAAGCGGCTATCCGGCCAAGATCATCGGGCATCGGGAAGGCCGCGAACGGGCGCTGGCCGCCTACAAGACGGTAAAATAGCGGCGGGGCGAAGGGCCGGGAAATTCCCTGTCGTGCAGCGGGGCAAACAAAGGCCGTTTACGGATAGTTCCGCATTGCCAAGCACTTGCCGGTCGTCCATTATGGCGCCATGAATGCGCAGGCACCCAAAAGAGGCAAACATCTGCTCGATGCGCGCAAGCGATTCGGCACCGGCGGCGGCTGGCTCGCGCGGCTGACGGCGCCCGGATTTCACCGGATCCTGGACCGGATTGACGCGGGCCTCGATCATGGGACATTTGAAGGCCGGTTGCCCGACGGCACCACCCGGATTGTCGGCGGGCGCGGCGAAGGACCGACGGCCAGGATCACGCTGCACAGCTGGAACGCGCTGCTGCGGCTGGTCAATTCCGGTTCGATCGGCTGGTATCGCGCCTGGGAAAAGGGCGAGTGGGAAAGCCCCGATCTGGTCGAGCTGTTCGACCTGTTCACCCGCAATCGCGCGGGACTCAAGGATACCGGACGGGCCGGTGGACTGTTCCGGCTGATCGCCCGCATGCGGCACAGCCGCCGGAATAACGACAAGCTGCGGGCGCGGCAGAATATCCAATATCATTATGATCTCGGCAATGATTTTTACGCGCTGTGGCTCGATGAAACAATGAGCTATTCCAGCGGGATATTCGAGACTGTTGAGACAGAACTTGAAGAAGCGCAGGACGCCAAGATCGCCGCGATCGCTAGCCGGCTGGGCGCAAAGCCGGGTGACAGCGTGCTGGAAATCGGTTGCGGCTGGGGGCATCTGTCGGGAACCCTGGCGCGCGACCACGGGCTGAAGGTAACCGGCATCTCGCTCTCCGACGAGCAGACGGCCTGGGCCCGCGAGCATCATCCCGAGGCGCAGTTCCTGATCCAGGATTACCGGGATGTCGACGGCCAATATGATGCCATCGCCAGCGTCGAGATGGTGGAAGCGGTGGGGCAGAAATACTGGCCCGACTTTCTCGACTGCATCGCCCGCAACCTGAAGCCCGGCGGACGGGCGGCACTGCAATATATCAGCATTGCCGATGATATTTTTGACGAATATGCCGCCAGCGCCGATTTCATCCAGACCTATATATTCCCCGGCGGGATGCTGCTGTCCGAAAGCCGGTTCCGGGCGCTTGCCGAGGCGCGCGGCCTGCGGTGGACGGACCAGAAGAATTTCGGGCCCGATTATGCGCAGACTCTGAAATTGTGGCGCGAACGGTTTGACGCGGTGGTCGAACGTGGCGCATTGCCGGCGGGCTTCGACGAGAAATTTGTCCGGCTGTGGCGCTATTATCTGACCTATTGCGAAGGTGGCTTTCGCGGCGGCGGGATTGATGTGGCACAGGTAACCATGATAAAAGAAACATGAACGAGGGAGAGCGGAACCATGAAAGCTTTGGGAAGACTGGCGATGCTGTGCCTTGCGTGCATCAGCCTGACGGCGTGCGAAAAAGCGCAGAAAGTCGCGGCCACCGCCGCCGGCTTGCCGACTGACGACAACGTGCTGTTCTGGACCCAGAGTCAACGCGACAACGCATTTCGCCAGATGGAGGTGCTGAGCACCACGCGCACGATTGAAGCGGGCAACAATAACCGGAAACTGGAAGCCGGCAAACCCCTGCCCGAGACGCTGAAAACCGAAAATGGCGCGCTCAACATCGACGACTATATGGCCAGCCAGCGGCTGGCGGGGCTGGTGATCCTGCAGGATGGCAAGATCCGGCTCGAAGAATATCGGATGGATTTCGACAGAAACGACCGCTGGACCAGCTTCTCGGTCGCGAAGTCCCTGGTATCCACGCTGGTCGGTGCCGCGATCAAGGACGGCTTCATCAAGTCGCTCGACGATCCGCTGACCGACTATATTCCGGAACTGAAGGGCAGCGGCTATGACGGCGTGACCATCGAGCAGCTGCTGACGATGACCTCCGGCGTGAAATGGAACGAGGATTACGGGGACAAGGGCAGCGACGTCGCCCGGTTCAACCAGACCAAGTCGAAGGACGGCGTCGATCCGGTGATTCTCTACATGAAGACGCTGGTCAACGAAGCGAAGCCGGGCACGCGCTGGCAATATAATACCGGCGAAACCAATCTGATCGGGGTGCTGGTGGCCAAGGCGACCGGCAAGTCGCTCTCCGAATATCTCTCAGAGAAGATCTGGAAACCCTATGGCATGGCCAATGACGCGTTCTGGATCCTGAACGATGGCGGCAAGGAAATCGGCGGCTGCTGCATTTCCGCAACCACACGCGATTTCGCCCTGTTCGGCCAGTTTGCGATGAATGGCGGCAAGATCGGTGACGATTATGTCGTTCCGGAGGACTGGTTTGCCAAGGCGGGCACCAAGCAGGCGGATATCGGTGAGCCGGGCGCCGGCTATGGCTATCAATGGTGGACCTTTGATGATGGCAGTTTTGCTGCCCAGGGCATTTTCGGCCAGGGCATTTTCATCGATCCGAAGCGGAAGCTGGTGATTGCCGGCAACGGCAACTGGCCGAGCGCGACGCCGGAAGAGAAGAAGACCGAGCGCAATGCCTTCTATCGGGCGGTGCAGGCCTATCTGGACAGCGAATCCGCGCCAGCCGAGGACAAGGATGCGCCGACGAAGGACGAGAGCGCCCCGGCCGAGGGCCGGAACTAGCCGATTTCGAAGCGTTCGCCGGTTTCGAAATCGCTGGCCAGTACCTCGACCAGCCTGTCGGCGACGACCGACGGCAGCTTGACGCTGGCCGGATCCTCGCCGGGATAGGCGAGGGCCCGCATCTCGGTGCGGGTGCGGCCGGGATCGACAATGGCCGTGCGAATCTTGCCCAAATTGCGCATTTCTTCTCCATAACTGAGCACAAGTGTCTCCAGGGCCGCCTTTGATGCGCCATAAGCACCCCAAAATGCACGCGGTTTCCGGCCGACGCTGCTGGTCATCGCCAGCAGCCGGGCGTTGCCACTCTTGCGCAGCATCGGATCGAAGCCGGCGATCAGGGCCTGCTGGGCGATCAGATTGAGAGTCAGGATCCTGTTGAATTCCTTGCCGTCGATGGCCGGCACGGGGCCCAGCGAGCCCAGCATGGCGGCGTTGAGTACCAATATGTCCAGAGCGTCCCAGCGACCGCCGATTGCGGTTGCCAGCCGGCCGATACTGTCGCCGTCGGTCAGGTCGAGCGGAGCGATCGTGGCATGGCCGCCGGCGAGATGGATCTGCTCTTCGAGCTTTTCCAGGCCGTCGGCGCTGCGGGCAGTGATCACGACATGCGCGCCCTCTTTCGCCAGGGCCAGGGCGGTTGCCGCACCGATGCCGCGGCTCGCGCCCGTGACGAGCGCCAGTTGACCTTCGAATTTCATGTTCAGCTCGCTGTTTGCTTGATGCGGGGCAGATCGCCGGACGGGATTTCCTTGCGTTGTTCTCCGGTGCTGTCGAGCCGCTCGTTGAGCATGCTGAGCTGATCGGGCTCTTCCTCGCCGTCGCGATCGGTCAGGGCAGTCGGATAGGCGCCGGTGAAACAGGCGTCGCAATATTGTGGCTGGATATCGTGGCGGGTATCCTCGCCGGCGGCGCGGTAGAGCCCGTCGATCGAGACGAAGGCAAGGCTGTCCGCCTGGATGAATTCGCACATTTCATCGACCGATTTGCGGGCTGCCAGGAGTTTTTCCCGCTTCGGCGTGTTAACGCCGTAGAAGCAGCTGTGCATGGTCGGCGGGCTGGCGATCCGCATATGGACTTCGGCCGCGCCCGCTTCGCGCATCATCTGGACGATCTTCATGCTGGTGGTGCCGCGCACGATCGAGTCGTCGACCAGCACGATCTTCTTGCCGTTGACCAGCGGGCGATTGGCATTGTGCTTGAGCTTGACTCCGAGATGGCGGACGCCGTCGCCCGGCTGGATGAAGGTGCGACCGACATAATGCGAACGGATGATACCGAGCTCGAACGGAATGCCCGACTGTTCGGCAAAGCCGAGCGCCGCCGGGGTGCCGCTGTCCGGCACCGGGATCACGATATCCGCATCGACCGGGCTTTCGATCGCCAGCTGGGCGCCGATCTGCTTGCGCACACTGTACACCGAATTGCCGTCGACGATGGAATCGGGGCGGGAGAAATAGACATGCTCGAATATGCAGGGCCGGGCCTTGGCGTCGGCAAAGGGGCGGTGCGAACGCAGCTCGCCGTTGGTCACCACGATCAGTTCGCCGGGCTCGACGCTGCGGACATATTCCGCGCCGACCAGGTCCAGGGCGACGGTTTCGGAGGCGAAGACATAGGCTTCGCCGATCCGTCCCATGACCAGGGGCCGGATGCCGAGCGGATCGCGGCAGGCAATCATGCCTTCGGCGGTCATGCAGATCAGCGAATAGGCGCCCTCGACCTGTTTCAGCGCGTCGATGAACTTGTCGAGCAGGGTGCGATATTTGGAGGTCGCGAGCAGATGGATGATGACCTCGGTATCGCTGGTCGACTGGAAGATCGAGCCGTGCCGCACCAGTTCGTCCCGCAAGGCCATGGCGTTGGAAATATTGCCGTTATGGGCAATGGCAAAGCCGCCGGACGCGAGGTCGGCTTCGAGCGGCTGGATATTGCGCAGCGTGCCCGCGCCGGTGGTCGAATAGCGGACGTGGCCGCAGGCGGAATCGCCGCGCAGACGGTTGATAACCTCTTCGCTGTCGAAATTGCCGGCGACCGGGCCGAGCGCGCGATGGCTGTAGAATTCCTTGCCGTTGCGGCAGGTAATGCCGGCCGCTTCCTGTCCGCGATGCTGCAGCGCATGCAGGCCGAGCGCCACCACGGCGGCGGCGTCTTCAATGCCGGCGACTCCAAAAACGCCACACTCTTCCCGCAGCTTGTCGTCATCAAACGGGTGGGTTGTCAGCATATCGCACCTGGCTGGTTAGTGGTCCGGCGGGGAATGTCGCTCATATAGGTACCAAACTGGGCTTTGTCTGCCCCCAATGTCATAAAATCATAATATTGCGCGGCGGGGCAGGAAGAGGCGGCAGCGATTGCGCCATTAGCCGTTGCGCGGGACCGGATCGGGCCTTAATCCACGGTTATGACAAAAAGTGAAACCGATCCCGAGACCGGAAACCTGCTCCAGCCGAAATATGATTCGAGCGGTCTGATTACTGCGGTCGTGACCGATGATGCGACCGGGGAGTTGCTGATGCTGGCGCATATGAATGCGGAGGCGCTGCAGCGGACGCACGACAGCGGTGTGGCGCATTTTTACTCCCGCAGTCGCCAGTGCCTCTGGAAGAAGGGGGAAACGTCGGGCAATATCCTGTCGGTGACCGAGATGCGGATCGATTGCGACCAGGATGCGCTGTGGATCAAGGCGGTGCCGGCGGGCCCGGCCTGCCACACCGGCCAGAAGAGCTGCTTCTATCGCAAGATCGTCGACGGCAAGCTGGAGCCGGTTGCATGAAGCAGCTTGCTGCGCTGGTTCTTGGACTTTTTCTGACGGCCTGCGGGCAGGAAGCATCGGATCCGGAGCAGGCCCCCGCGGACCTGTCGCCGCTCGAGGAGGCAGCGATCGATGCCGGTGTCATCCCGGATGTGCGCAAGGTGACGCTGGCCGGGGCGTTTGAACGGCGCAGCGATCTGGGGACCGACCGATTCTGTGCGGTCGGCAATGACGAGAATGGCTATCAGATCGGGATGATTGCGGTGTTCGGGCCAGCCGCCAAATGCGAAGGGCTGGGCGAGGCCGAGCGCGATGGCGAGACCGTCCGCATCACCCTGAACAGCGAGGAAAAATGCAGCTTCACCGCCCGCTTCGACGGGGTCGAACTGCAACTGCCCGGCGAGCTGCCGAAAAGCTGTGCGAGCTATTGCAGTCCGCGCGCCGGCTTCGAAGGCGTGAGTTTCTATATCATCGGGGAGGGGGACGCGGTAGCGCGGTCCACCAGCGGCCGGGATTTCGAGAATCTGTGCCCCGGCGGATAGGATTGACGTTTACGTTAGCGTAAGCTATACGAGATTCATGTCCAAGCCGCCAAACCATGCCGAACTCGACACACCGGACCTGAAGAACCGGGAAACCTATACGATATCCGATCTTTCGGAAGAATTTGGCGTGACCGCCCGGGCCCTGCGCTTCTACGAGGACGAGGGGCTGATCGCTCCGCATCGCAAGGGACTGTCGCGCATCTATACCAAGCGCGACCGCGCCCGGCTTGCCTGGATCATGCGGGCGAAGAACGTCGGGTTCAGCCTGGTCGAGATTCGCGAGATGATCGACCTCTATGATGTGGGCGATGGCCGGCAGACGCAAATGCAGGTAACGGTCGAGAAATGTCAGGAAAAGGTCGACACGCTGAAGAAGCAGCGCGCCGATATCGACAGTTCGATCAAGGAACTGACCGGCTTCATAAAGACTGTGCAGGCCGCCATGGCGGACGCAAAAGCGCAGCAACCATAGAGGATAGAGGCCGGCACGTTCCGGCATCCCCCCCTTTGACTAGAAAGTAACAGATCATGCCCAGTTATACCGCTCCCATCGGCGAAGTCCGGTTCATCCTGAACGAAGTGCTGAATCTCGAGAAATATTCGAATGTCAGCGGCTTTGAAAATGCGACGACGGAAATGGTCGACGCGATCCTGACCGAGGCCGGAAAATTTTCGGCCGAAGTGCTGCATCCGCTCAACCAGTCCGGCGACGAGGAAGGCTGTACCCGTCATGAAGACGGCTCGGTGACCACGCCCAAGGGCTTCAAGGAAGCCTATCAGAAGCTGACCGATGCCGGCTGGACGACGCTGTCGTCACCCGAAGAATATGGCGGGCAGGGCCTGCCGCGCGTGGTCGGCAATGCGGTCATGGAGTTCATGGTTTCGGCCAACCAGGCGCTGGAAATGTATTCCGGCCTGACCCAGGGCGCGATTGCGTCGATCCTGACCGAAGGCAGCGAAGAGCAGAAGCAGGTCTATGCGACCCAGATGATTTCCGGCAAGTGGACCGGGACGATGAACCTGACCGAAGCGCATTGCGGTACCGATCTTGGTCTCATCCGGACCAAGGCGGAACCGATGCCGGGCGGCAGCTATGCGATCACCGGGCAGAAGATATTCATCTCGGCCGGCGAGCATGACCTGGCGGAAAATATCATCCATCTGGTGCTGGCGAAGACGCCGGGCGCGCCGGACAGCTCCAAGGGCATCTCGCTCTTCATCGTGCCCAAGTTCCTGGTCAACGAGGACGGATCGCTGGGCGAGCGCAACGGCGTGAGCTGTGGTTCGATCGAGGAGAAAATGGGCATTCACGGCAACGCCACCTGCGTGATGAACTATGACGGCGCGACCGGCTATATGGTCGGCGAAGAGAACAAGGGCCTGCGCGCGATGTTCATCATGATGAACGCGGCGCGGCTCGGTGTCGGCCTGCAGGGGCTGGCACAGGGCGAGATCGCCTACCAGAACGCGGTCATCTATGCCGGCGACCGGCGGCAGGGCCGGGCGCTGACCGGCGCAAAGGACCCGGACCATAATGCGGACCTTCTGTTCGTCCACCCGGATGTGCGCCGGATGCTGATGGACGGCAAGGCCTTTACCGAATCGATGCGGGCGCTGATCCTCTGGGGCGCGCTGCAGGTCGATCTGGCCGACAAGGCGGAGGGCGAGGAAGAGCGCCAGCTGGCGAACGACCTGGTCAGCCTGCTGACGCCGGTGATCAAGGGCTATGGCACGGCCAAGGGCTATGACATCTGTACCGAGTCGCAGCAGGTCTATGGCGGTCACGGCTATATCAAGGAATGGGGCATGGAGCAGTTCGTGCGCGATGCGCGGATCGCGATGATCTACGAGGGCACCAACGGTATCCAGGCGATGGATCTGGTCGGGCGGAAGCTGGGCCAGAATGGCGGCCGCGCCGTGCAGGCCTTTTTCAAGGTTGTTGCCGACGAGCTTGCCGAAGCCAAGGGCCACGAGAAATTGTCGACCTTCGCCGGGGCGCTGGAAAAGGCCAATGGCGAGCTGCAGAAGGCAACCATGTGGTTCATGCAGAATGCGATGGCCAATCCCAACAATGCCGGGGCCGGTGCCTATCATTACATGCACCTGATGGGCATTGTCTCACTGGGCCTGATGTGGCTGCGGATGAGCAAGGCCGCCCAGGCGGCTCTGGATGCCGGTACCGAAAATCCGAAATATTACGAGGCCAAGCTGGTCACGGCGCAATATTTTGCCGAACGCTTCCTGCCGGATACCGGATCGCTGCGCCGCAAGATCGAGGGCGGCAGCGAATCGATCATGGCGCTGGACCCCGATATGTTCGCGGTCGCCTGAAGTCGAACCGGGAGCTTGGGTCAGGCGGCTTCGTTTCGTTCCGCCTTGCGATAGGCCTCTTCCCACATGCCGAGGTTTCGCCGGGCATCCTGCACAAAGGGTGACCGGCGAATGCCCCACAGCGCGAGATCATTGGCGATCCTGCCGAGCAAGCGCATCGGCCGCTTGACCTGGACCAGCAGGATGACTCGCCGCTGATCGGTGTTGTTGTGGACTTCATGGAAATAGCTGTCGTCGAAGACCAGCCATTTGCCCGCTTCCCAGAACAGGTCGGTATCCTCTACCTGTATTGCGCATCGCTCCGGTTGATCGGGGACGATCAGTCCGAGATGACAGGTGACCAGACCGCGCGTCACGCCGCGGTGGCGGGGAATGACCGCGCCGGGCTCCAGGATAGAGAAAAAGGCCGAATTGAGATCCGGAATGGTGCGGACCAGGGCCGTCGTTCCAGGGGCACGGGCGCAGTTTTCCGGAACCTCATAACCATAGCCGACCAGGAAGAAGGAACGCCAGTTGCCGTCGCCGGCAATCCGCGCATGATCGGGAGAAATTTCCCTGAGAGGCGGCACGGCGTCGCGGTGCCGCAGAATAGCGGCGGCTTCCCGGGCAATCGTCTGCCAGTTGTCCGCCAGACGGGTGGTCCAGTCAAAAAAGTCGGGGCGCAGGACCGGTTCTGTCGGGATGGTGGACTGGGCCGTTGACAGCCGATCGACCGTGCCGCGCAGGCGCTTGCCCATGCGAATGATCAGCGGCCGGTCGTCATCGGCGGCAAGTGGCGGAGAATCTTCCATGGTCATGGCACGCAACCTTTCAGTTGAATTCACCCAGACCCGCGTTGCTGATTATAGCATGAAATGTGGCCATATTTCGACAAACAATTGCGGACAATCTGTCAATGGCAGCAAGCCTGCAGGGTTGCGCCAGATCGTGCAATTTGGCCGATAAATGCCTGAAATCAGCGGTCTGGCGTCTTACCAGCCCAAATGGTCGACGGCCGCTGGACCGGTGCGGCCGGATCGGTCAGAACGATGGTGACAGGGGAATGATACGCATAAGGAGTATATGCAATGCATTCCAACAGAAGCTCACACCCCATGCACCGGCTGACGCCCTATCTGATTACCGTAGGGCTCGGGCTGTCAATCCCGGTGCAAGCCGCGGAACCCGAATCTCCGGACGAAATGCAGTCCGAGGTACCGGCCGCGACCATCGACAGCGACGGCGACGGAACCATGGACGCATGGGACAGAAATGCGGACGGACAGCCAGATGCCTGGGACAGCGATGCCGACGGCCAGCCCGATCTGGTCGACGACAATGGCGATGGGCAGCCCGACCAGACAGACGAGGACGGCCAGCCCGACTAGGCCAGTTACCTTTCTGACTTCCGAACACCGGACCTATGCATGGTCCGGTGTTTTTTGGATTTCAAATACCTCATTGAACATGCTGAGCATGGCAGCCTTGCTTTGCCGGTCTGCCGAGGCGTTGTAGCCCACGGCCGCAACCGCCTTTGCATCGCTGCCGGGATCGGTAAACCCATGCAAAACCCCGGAATATATGTGCATGTGGTAATCGGCACCGGCCAGATCCATTTCTTCCAGAAAGGCGCGCACCTGCTTTGGCGGGACCAGCGGATCGGCCCTCCCGTGGCAGACCAGAATACGCGATTTGACCATGCCGCGTTTGGCCGGCTGGGGCGTTGCGAGCAGGCCATGAAAACTCACCACCAGAGCGATATCTTCGCCGCCGCGCGCCATCTCGAGGACAATTTCGCCGCCCATGCAATAGCCGATGGTGCCAATGCGGCTGTTCGCCAGTTTCGAGCGCGTCCGCAATTCTTCGAGCGCGCAGCGGAACCGTTCCCGGTAATATTCCGGGTCCGCGCGCAGATCGTCGGCCAGCTTGCGGGCTTCGCGCATATCGTCGAGGGGCCCGGCGCCATAAAGGTCGCAGACCATGGCGCTGTAGCCGAGGGAGGCCAGCCATCTGGCGCGGTCAAACATCAGCTGGGTCGGGCCGACGATGGTTGGCACGATCAAGATGCCGGCGCGCGGATAGCGGCTCGGTTGCGCGATATAGCCAGACAATAACACATCACCATGCCGATAGGTGAATTGCTGGACCTCTATGGAACTCATTCTTCGGGCAAGAACTCGGGCACGGACAGATAGCGTTCGCCGGTGTCATAGTTGAAGCCGAGGACCTTTGCCCCATCGCCCAGCTCGGGCAGTTTCTGGGCAATGGCAGCCAAAGTCGCGCCGGAGGAAATGCCGACCAGCATTCCTTCTTCGCTGGCGGCTCTCAGCGCCATCGCCTTGGCATCGGCGGGTTCGACCTGGATCGCGCCATCGATACTCTTGGTGTGGAGATTGCCCGGGATGAAGCCGGCGCCAATGCCCTGGATCGGGTGCGGGCCAGGCTGGCCGCCGCTGATCACCGGCGAGGCGGTCGGCTCGACCGCATAGACCTTCAGATGGCTCCAATGTTCCTTCAGCACCTCGGCCACACCCGTGATGTGGCCGCCGGTGCCGACGCCGGTGATGATCGCGTCGAGCGGATTGTCCTTGAAGTCATTCAGGATTTCGATCGCGGTGGTGCGCTTGTGCACTTCGAAATTGGCCGGATTCTCGAATTGCTGCGGCATCCAGGCGCCCGGCGTCTGGTCGATCAGTTCCTGCGCCCGCTCGATCGCGCCCTTCATGCCCTTTTCCTTGGGGCTGAGATCGAAGGTCGCGCCATAGGCCAGCATCAGCCGGCGTCGCTCGAGCGACATCGACTCGGGCATGACCAGCACCAGCGTATAGCCCTTGACCGCGGCGACCATCGCCAGGCCGACGCCGGTATTGCCCGAGGTCGGCTCGATGATCGTGCCGCCCGGCTTGAGGGCACCGGATTTCTCCGCTGCCTCGATCATCGCCAGGCCGATTCGGTCCTTGATCGATCCGCCGGGATTGGCGCGTTCCGACTTGATCCAGACATTGGCATCGGGGAACAGGCGCTGCATTCTGATATGCGGCGTGTTTCCAATGGTTTCGAGAATATTGTTGGCAATCATTATCCTGCACTCCTGTTTGTCTTTTCTTTTTCTGCCAGCTCCAGATCGTCCGGCGGATCAAATGTCTTGGCAGCGCCCAGCTGGGGGAACAGGCGCGACCATAATCCTGTCACCACTATAGCACCGGCACCGCCCGCGACAATGGCGGCAATCGGTCCGACCAGAACGGCGAGGCCTCCGGACAGTGCATCGCCCAGTTCGTTCGACGCGCTGATCGTCATCTGGCTCACGGCACCGACCCGGCCGCGCTTGGCGTCTGGCGTGTGCAACTGGATCAGCGAACCGCGGACATAGACGCCGAACATGTCGGCGGCACCGCAAATCCCGAGGCAGGCCATCGACAGGTAGAGATTGGTGCTGAGGCCGAAACCGATGGTCCCCAGCCCGAACACCGCCATCGCCACCAGCATGCTGTTGCCGACATTCTTGCTGAGCGGCGCAAAGGAGAAGATGACAGCGACAATCACAGCGCCGACAGCCGGCGAGGCGGCGAGCAGCGACAGGCCGATTTCGCCGGCGTGCAAGATATCCCTCGCAAAAACCGGGATCATCGCGGTCGCGCCCGCCAGGAACATGACGAGGAGATCCAGCGTGATCGCGCCGAGCACCAGCTTGTTGCTCCAGACATAGGACAAGCCTTCGCTGACCTGTTGCAGAGGTGCCTTGGTCTTGTCTGCTGCCGGGCGCGGAACCGGTCCGATCAGGAAAATCGCCAGCGTGGCAAGCGCGTAGAGACCGGCGCAGACGAAATAGGGCAGGGCGGCGTCAACCTTGTAGAGCGGCCCCGCCATGCCCGGTCCTGCGATCACGCCGACCTGCCAGGCGATCGTGGAAAGGGCGATGGCGCGGGGGATCGAAGCCTTTGGCACGAGATTGGGCGCCAGTGAGCTGACTGCTGGTCCGAGGAACGCCCGGCAGATGCCCAGCAATATGGCTATCACATAGATGGACCAGAGCGTGATGCCGCCGGACGCTGTCATGAGCCCCAGCACCAGCGCGATCAGGGCCTGTGCAGCGAGAACGATGCGAGCAATCCAGCGGCGATCCATATGGTCGGCGACCCATCCAACCAGCGGCGTCAGGATGAACAGGGGCACGAATTGCAGGAGGCCGAGCAGACCCAGAATTCCCGCCGACGCGCTGATTCCCATGTCCTCGCGGGCGAGATTATAGGCCTGCCAGCCGAGGATCAGCATCATCGCGTAGAGCGCGAACATCGATGCCAGGCGCGAGAACCAGAGATAGCGATAATTGGCTATGGTGAAGGGATGGGGGGCGGTGCTGCTCACCGCATATCTGCTAGCGATGGACGCAACCTGCTGCAATCATTTCATGCGCCGGCAGAGAATTTTGGCAGGCAGCGGTTCGTCGAATAAGACTGGCCAAGCCGCATGCGACTGTGCAGTCTGTATCGACAGTCCAATGCAAAATCCCCGGGAGACAGAAATGAAGATGCGCAATTTGATGCTGGCGGTGTCGCTGGCAGCCTTGACGGTAAGCGGATGCAAGAAGATCGATGATCAGCCGGTCGCGGCGATGGAAATCGACAAGAGCGATGCCTGGGGCAGCTATCTTTCCACGTTTCTGGACAGCTATTTCCCGGTCAATCCGACCTTCGCCGTCTATCAGGGCAAGCATGAGTTTGACGGCCAGCTGCCGGACTGGAGCGCCGAGGGCCTGAAGAAAATGGTCGATATCCGCAAGCAGGCAATCGCGGACGCGCAGGCGATCGACGCGGCAGATCTGAGCGAGGCGGAACAGTTCGAGCGCGATTATCTGGTCAATGTGATGCAGGGCGAGCTGTTCTGGCTGGAAGATGCCGATTTCCCGCACAAGAATCCGGCCTATTATGTCGGCGCGCTCGACCCCAATGTCTATATCGCGCGGCCCTATGCCGATGCCGAGACGCGGATGAAGGCCTTTATCAAATATGCCCAGAATGTTCCGGCGGCTGCCGCGCAGATCAAGGCGAACCTCAAGTTGCCGCTGCCCGAAACCTATGTCAAATATGGCCAGGCCGGCTTTGGCGGCTTTGCCGACTATTTTACCGGCGATGCCAAGGCGGCCTTTGCCGAGGTCAAGGATTCCGAACTCCAGCAGCAATTTGATGTCGCGGCCGCCGCAGCGGCCGCTGCGATGAAGGATCTGGCCGGCCATATCGGTTCGGTTCCGGCGACCAAGGACGGCTATGCGCTGGGTGCCGAGAATTTTGCGGCGATGATCAGCAAGACCGAGGGCGTCAACATCTCGCCCGCCGAACTGGAGGCGATCGGCCGCGCCGACCTCAAGCGCAACCAGACGGCGCTGACCAAGGCCTGCGCCAGCTTTGCTCCCGGTGCGACGATCAACGCCTGCATGGCAAAAATGGGCAGCGACAAGCCGAAAGACGGGCCGGTCGAGGAAGCCCGGCGGCAGTTGCCGGAACTCCGCGCCTTTCTGATCGACAAGGACATCGTCTCGATCCCCGGAACCGAGGAAGCGAAGGTCGAGGAATCACCACCCTACAACCGGCAGAACAGCGCCTATATCGACATTCCCGGACCCTATGAACAGGGCCTGCCGAGCGTCTATTATATCTCGCCGCCCGATCCGTCCTGGGACGAGGCCAAACGACAGGCCTATATTCCGGGCACCAAGGATCTTCTGTTCACCTCGGTGCACGAAGTCTGGCCCGGCCATTTCCTCAATTTCCTGCACAGCAACCGGGCCAAGTCGATCTTCGGAAAATTGTTCGTCGGCTATGCCTTCGCCGAGGGCTGGGCCCATTACAGCGAGGAAATGATGTGGGAGGCGGGCCTCAATGCCGGCGACGAGGAAACCCATATCGGGCAATTGTCCAACGCATTGCTCCGCGACTGCCGGTTCCTGTCCGCGATTGGCCTGCATTCGCAGGGGATGACCGTTGCCGACTCGAAGAAGATGTTCCTGGAGCAATGCTATCAGGATGAAGGCAATGCCGACCAGCAGGCGGCGCGCGGGACCTATGATCCGGCCTATCTCAACTATACGATGGGCAAGCTGATGATCCGCAAGCTGCGGGACGACTGGACCAGCGCCAATTATGCCGAGCAAAAGTCCCGGGAAGATGGCGCGATGGCGGGCTGGAAGGCGTTTCACGACGAATTTCTGAGCTATGGCGGCCCACCGATTCCGATGGTGCGCAAGGCGATGATGAAGGAAACCGAGGCGAAAGCGGTCTTCTAGCGCCATTGTGTTTCCCGCACGGGGTGCCTGCCGGTGCGGGCACCCCAGTTGCGATTAACGCTGCTTCTTAACGCTCCCGGTTAATCTCTCCGGCGCTGCCGTACCGCAGCGGGACGGCGCAAAAATCGGCCATTGCTGGCCGCAAATCCATGGTAAATGCTTCGTTAACGGATGGAGCATGAATCATGGTCGAGAAAATAGCCTATCGGATAAGCGCGACGGTGTTGCTGGTAGCGGCACTGGCGATCGTGGCCCTGCTGGCCATGGGCCTGACGCGCGGCAATGCCGGGTCGCCCGCCGCGCCGCAGCAGGCGGTGGCTGCGGCCAATGCGGGGACGGATCCGGCCACGGATGCGGCCGCGGTTGAACCGGTTGCCGAAAAGCCGTTCGATATCACCGACAAATTGCCGCTCAGCGACAGCTTCGTGGTCAAGCGCATCCTCCAGATCGACGAGCCGTTCGTGCACGGTTATTATAAATGGGACGACGAGGGCGTGCCGGATGGCGAGCTGGTCGTGACGGTCGATCTCAAGGCAGAGAGCATGTCCGTGTTCCGCGGTGGCTATGAAATTGGCGCGGCGGTGATCAGCTTTGGCGATTCCGAAAAACCGACCCCGACCGGCGTTTTCCCGATCAGCCAGAAGAGCAAGGACCATGTCTCCAATATCTATGACGCGCCGATGCCCTATATGCTGCGGCTGACCAACGACGGCGTCGCGATCCATGCCTCGGATGTCAAATGGGGCTGGGGCACGCACGGCTGTATCGGCGTACCGATGGAATTTGCCCGGCGGCTGTTCGAACAGGCCGAGCTGGGCGACCGGGTGATCGTGACCAATGGCAAGATGCTCGGCATGGGCGACGCTATCCTTTAAGTTCGGGCGCCGAGGGTTCGCCGTGCGGCAAGCTATATTTCGACCGGTTTCTGATATTCGTTGATCGCTTCGAAGATCGTCGTCAGCGCACCGCGTTCCGTTTCGGAAATTTCCGGTCGCCAGATTTCGAACAGCAGGATCACCCGCCGCTGGTCGCTGCGGTTCCAGGCTTCATGTTCGAAACTGTCGTCGAAGATCAGTGCCTGTCCGTCCTGCCACGGCCGGGTTTCCGCGCCGACGCGCAGCGCGCAATCGGGTGGCAGGATCAGCGGAATATGGCAGATCAGCCGGGTGTTGAGCATGCCGTAATGCGGCGCAATGTGGGTGCCGGGTTCGAGCACCGAATAGAGCGCCATCGGCGAGCGTTCCCGGATCACCGGAATGGGTGCGGCTGCCAGGGCTGCCATGGTCCTGGGACAATGGACCGAATTTTCGGTGATCTCGACCCCATCTTTCCAGAAATAATGGGCGCCCCAGCTGGGATCATCGAGCAGCGGGTTGTTCGGGCGCGGACGGTCGGGATGGCCCTGCACATAGGGCGTGAATTCCCGGGTGCGGGCAATGACGCCGCGCAATTCCTCCTGCATGGCGGGGATCGCGGCTTCCATTTCCGCGAGCCAGGGAAATTCGGAGCGCTCGTAAAATTCCCTTTGCGGCATGCCGGGATAATAGAAGAGCGAGGGTTTCTGGTAGTAGATTTCCTTGCGACCCATCAGCAGGTCGATGGCATGGCGGACCGGGATCGGCGTCTCATGGCCTGTCAGACCGCTGTCTTCCAGCTTGCGCAGCAGAAAGGCCTCGAACCGGCCATGCGCCCCGGCGAGAAATTCTTCCGCCTGCTTCAGCCTGGGTCGCAGGTCCGCCGAAACCGCGGCCCCGACGCTGACCATGTTCAGGGCCGCCCGGTAAAAGCTGTTTGCCGCCCGGTCGTCGCCGGTGCGCGCCTTGAGCTCGCCCATCAGCAGCAGCGCAGCGAGATGGCGCTTGTCGATCGCCAGCAGTTTCTGCAACGCCCGCTCCTCGCCGGTATCATCGCCCAGCATCCGGCAGGCATGGGCGAGCAGCAGCCATTCCGGCTCGACACCGCTGTCAGGTGTGCAAATCTGTTCGAGCATCTCCCGCGCCTTATGGGCATCGCCAGCACGCAGATGGGTGATCGCGTCGGTGCGCAGTCTTTCGGATTCGGATGCGGTCAGGGCCATGGTTAGGGATATATCCAATCGTGATATTCGTGCAACCGCTTCGACTGTCGGCTTCGATGCCTTACAATTGTCGCTGTTCATCCCCATATCGCTAGCAAGCCGCCGTGTTCCCGAGATCACAATATTGCGCGGCTTCGCATCCCGCGACCAGGATCGCATGTACCGGCGGGCCTGACATTGACTGATAGCCGCGCCTCTGCCGACCTACCCGTTCCGCCGCCCAGCCATCCGATCGATCATCAACCCGAGCGTGCAGCCGGGACATCTGCCGCCTTCATCCGTTTCACCTGAAAGGACCCAATCATGGCCAAGTCACAGAAGAAAACCAACAAGGAAATCCGCAAGCCGAAAGCCGCAAAGGTCAAGACCAATGCTTCCAACCCCTCGGGCAAGGGCGGCGTTGTTGCCGGTCTCGAACATATGAAAACCGGCCGCGGCAAATGACCGGACGGGAAAGGGCGCCATCATGCGTGTAAAAGCTTCCACCTGCCGCGAGCAGGAAGCGCGCCAGCTCGATCTGGCGGCCAATGATCCGCTGGAAAGCCGGCGCAAGGTCGCCGCAGCGGCCGCCAAGGCCTGGGGCCTGGAAGCGATCCAGGCGGAAAAGCGCGAGGCCGGTCATATCAGTCCGCGCGACAAGCTGGACACGGAGATTTCCCGGGAATTCGCCGAGGAAAGCGACGCCGACGAAATGGAAGACAGGACCTGATATGGAGCTTCGACTGATTATTGCTTATTGTATGATCGCCTTGATGGTGGCGGGCATCGGCGCGACGATTTATGTGGTCCGCAAGAAAAACAAGGCGCGACGCGGAGGCTATTGACCGGGATTCATAGTCCGGCTCACGCCACCTCAACAAACGAGTCCAAAACCCTTTTGTCACCGCTCTTCTCGAACGCAATTTCGAGCTTGTTGCCTTCCTTCACCTTGACCTCGCCATAGCCGAATTTCGTGTGGAAGACGCGCATGCCGACGGTGACGTCGGCGCGGCCCTTGTTGCCGAGGGAGACGGCGCTCTGCCGGGCTTCCTTGATGGTGCGGGGGTTCTTGTCGAAGCCGCCGGTCGACGCGGCGCGTTGCCAGCCGGGGCCGCGCTTGCCGGCTCTGGTGGCGTTGGCGGCAGCGAGATGGGCGAACGGGTCGCTGTGCTCGCTCCAGTTGGCGCGCCACAGGCTTTCGCCGCCGCTCATGCTGCTTTCATGCTCGACATGCTCGTCCGGCAGCTCGCCGATGAAGCGCGACGGAATCGAGCTGGTCCACTGGCCGTAGATGCGGCGGTTGGCGGCGTGGAAGATGGTGCATTTCCTTTTCGCGCGGGTGATCGCGACATAGGCGAGGCGGCGTTCCTCCTCGAGACTGGCGTTGCCGCCCTCGTCGAGGCTGCGCTGCGAGGGGAATACGCCTTCCTCCCAGCCAACACAGAAAATATGATCATATTCCAGGCCCTTGGCGCCGTGCATGGTCATGATCGTGACCTTGGCCTCGTCGTCGCGGGCGTCATTGTCCATGACCAGGCTGACATGCTCGAGAAATTCGCCGAGCGTCTCATATTCTTCCATGGCGCGGGCCAGTTCGGTAAGATTCTCGAGGCGGCCAGCGGCTTCGGTCGAGCGGTCCGCCTGTAGCATCGTGGTATAGCCGGATTCGTCGAGCACGATGCGGGCGAGCTCGGCATGGTCGGTGTCGGCGGCCATCTCCCGCCAGCGGGCGAAATTGCGCATCAGTTCGAGCAATGTGTTGCGGGCTCTTGGCGCCAGCTCGTCGGTGTCGCAGATCATGTAGGCGGCGGCGGCCAGCGCGATGCCCCGGGAGCGGGCGAGGCGGTGGACCTTCTCGATCGTCTTGTCGCCAAGGCCGCGCTTCGGCGTGTTGACGATCCGCTCGAAGGCGAGATCGTCGGCGGGCTGGGCGATCACGCGCAGATAGGCAAGGGCATCGCGGATTTCGGCGCGCTCGTAGAAGCGGAAGCCGCCGATGATCTTGTAGGGCATGCCGATCGAGATGAAGCGGTCCTCGAACTCGCGGGTCTGGAACTGGGCGCGAACCAGGATCGCGACATCATTGAGAGACACCTGGTGGAGCTGCTGCAGCGCCTCGATCTCGTCGCCGGTGCGGCGGGCTTCCTCGGGGCCGTCCCAGACGCCGATCACCTGCACCTTGTCGCCCTCGGTCTCTTCGGTCCACAGGGTCTTCCCAAGCCGGCCGCTGTTGTGATCGATCAGGCCGGAGGCGGCGGCGAGAATATGCGGGGTGGAGCGGTAATTCTGCTCCAGCTTGACCACCTTGGCTTCCGGAAAATCCTTCTCGAAGCGCAGGATGTTGGCGACTTCCGCGCCGCGCCACGAATAGATCGACTGGTCGTCGTCGCCGACGCAGCAGATATTCTTGTGGCTCTGCGCGAGCAGGCGCAGCCAGAGATATTGCGAGCTGTTGGTGTCCTGATATTCGTCGACCAGGATATATTTGAACCGCTGCTGGTAGCGCTGCAGGATCTCGCGGTTGGTCTTCAGCAGGTTGAGGATATGCAGCAGCAGGTCGCCGAAGTCGCAGGCATTGAGCGCGATCAGCCGGGCCTGGTAGGCGGCGTAGAATTCCTGGCCGCGGCCATTGGCATAGCGTTCATTCTCGTTGGCATCGAGATCGGCGGGGTTCAGCCCGCGGTTTTTCCACTGGTCGATCAGGCCGGCGAGCATCCGCGGCGGCCAGCGCTTCTCGTCGATTTCCGCGGCCTGGATCAGCTGCTTGAGCAGGCGAAGCTGGTCATCGGTGTCGAGAATGGTGAAATTGCTCTGCAGGCCGACCAGTTCGGCATGCTGGCGCAGCATCTTGGCGCCGATGCTGTGGAAGGTGCCGAGCCACGGCATGCCCTCGAAACTCTCGCCGACGATCGATGCGATCCGTTCCTTCATCTCGCGGGCGGCCTTGTTGGTGAAGGTCACGGCGAGAATCTCGCTGGGCCAAGCCTTGTGCGAGAAGACGATATGGGCGAGCCGGCGGGTGAGGGCGGCGGTCTTGCCGGTGCCGGCGCCGGCCAGCACCAGAACGGGTCCCTCCACCGTCAGCACGGCCTCGCGCTGCGGCGGATTCAGGCCGCGGACATAGGGCGGGTCGCTCTCTTGCGGTATATTGACAGTATCGGTCACAGGTGAACAGTTAGGGAACATCGGCGCGGGCGGCAAGGGTTAGATTCGCGATTACGGTCGCGAATTGACTTTGGAACAGCCGCGGATTTTGTTATATTGTAACATCGGGGCAGTGAGGAGACAGAATATGGTTCATTCCTTCCTTGGCGCTATCCTGATTCCCGCGGCGCTGATCCTTGCGGCCAGCGAGACCCCGCCGCAGGAAGCCACAGAGGTGGATGTCACCCTGGCCAATTTTTCCTTTGCGCCCAATCCGATACAGCTCGAGGCCGACCATCGCTATATATTGAAGCTGAACAACACGGCTTCCGGTGGTCACAGCTTCTCGGCCCCGGAATTTTTCAAGACGGCACAGGTCGACGCCGCTGACCAGCCATTGATAAGGAAAGGGAAGGTGGACGTTCCCGGCGGTTCAACCGTGGCCGTTCGACTGAAAACCGGCGCTGCAGGCACCTACAAGCTGAAATGCACCCATTTCCTGCACAGCGGCTTCGGCATGACGGGACAGATTGTGGTCACATGACAACCGGCTCCGGCGCATGAGCCCGGGGCAGGGATGAGGGAACCATTTCTCCGATCCGACGTTAGTCGGTCAGGAATAATTGAAATGGAGGCTAACATGCGTAATCTGGCATTTATAAGCGCTGTAACAGCAGCATCGATGGCTTTTTCGGGAGCCGCCTATGCCAACCATCACGAAATGAAGGATGGCGCGAAAATGGATCCGAAAGCCACCGTCGTAGACATGGGGCCAAAAGGCAAGGCGCAGACCGTCATGCTGAATGGCAAGGAATATCAGGTTTGCGGCGGCGACGTGACCGACAATTGCATCAATCCTCGCGAGGCCGGACTGAATTTCGGCAACCGGGCGCTCGACTATTGGCCGGGCAAGCCCGCCAGCGAGATGTAATCATCCCGCTTCTGTCGCATGAAAGGCGAGGCAGTCACCCGCATGCCTCGCCTTTTTTATCGCTGCCCCAAGGGACAGGTTGAAACTCATGTTGCAATGCACCATTTATAAACCAATGGAGCGCAAGGCATCCCCCACGGAGTATGACATGAGCAAGAGACTGACCACGAGTGCGATTATTGCGACCCTGTTGATGGTGGCGACGACATTTTACACCACGGCACAGCAGGACCAGCAGGAAACCGCTTCCCGTACGGTGGTAATGGGCGGCTAGAGACCCGCCGGGCGCAGGATATGAATCCGCGCCTTGCCGCTGTCTCGCGTGCAATCGAGATCAAAACCCTTCACTTCCACATCTTCATGGCGAGCCGTTTCGATGGCAATCCAGCTGGACGGCGCAAACCAGCCGTGCCGGCCTAATTTGTCCAAAGCGACCGCACCGGCCCCCGAATCATAAGGCGGGTCCATCAGGACCAGATCATAGGGCTTGCGGGCCTGACCCAGATGCAGGACGGATCCGACCCGCACGTCGGCATCTGCTTCCAGAACCTCGATATTCTTTTCCAGCGCCCGGAGCGCCTCCTTGTCCTGTTCGACGAAGGTGCAGTGCGCGGCGCCGCGCGACAATGCTTCCAGACCCAGCGCGCCGGAACCGGCAAACAGGTCGAGTATCTGCAGATCCTCGAAATCGCCGAGGCGGCTGGTCAGCATCGAGAACAGCCGTTCGCGGGTGCGGTCGGCGGTGGGGCGGGTGGTCTCGCCCTTGGGGGCAACGATCTTTCTGCCGCGCCACTTGCCTGCAATTATGCGCATTTCTTTTCCGAGAGAACGGACTTTGTGGCGAAAAAACGGTCGGTCATTTCAGTGACTTGCGGAACTGGACCAGATCATGCTGGCGCACCTGGTCGATCTCGCCCTTTTGCAGGTCGCCGAGCACGAACGGGCCGTAGCGGGTGCGGATCAGGCGGGAGACCTCGAGGCCGAAATGTTCGAGCACCTTGCGCACTTCGCGGTTCTTGCCCTCGGTCAGGGTCATCTCGATCCACTGGTTGCGGCCGGTGCGGCGTTCGAGATTGGCGGTGATCGGGCTGTAGTGCATGCCGTCGATCGTGATCCCGCGGTAGAGTTCTTCCAGCTGGTTCTGGCTGATTTCGCCGAAGGTCCTAGCGCGATAGGTGCGCTCGATGCCGTTCTTGGGCAATTCCATCTGGCGCTTGAACTCGCCGTCGGTGGTCATCAGCAGCAGGCCCTCGGTGTTCATGTCGAGGCGGCCGATCGGCATGATCCGCTCCATGTCCGCGGGCAGCACGTCGTAGATCGTCTTCTTGCCGGAGAAATCCCGTTCGGCGGTCAGATAGCCATTGGGCTTGTGAAAGCGGAACAGCTTGGCCGGCGACGGTTCGGCGACCGGTTTGCCGTCGACGGTGATGCCGGTCAGATTCTTCAGCAGCAGCGAGGGATGTTCGACGAGATCGCCGTTCAGCGCGATCCGTCCGGCATCGATCATCCGCTCGATTTCGCGGCGCGAGGCGACGCCGGCGCGGGCCAGCAATTTGGCGATGCGCTGGCCCTCGCGCGTGTCGCCCGCTGGCGCCTTGGGCGCGGCGGGCGCCTTTGCACCGGGGGTCGGTTTCGCGCGATAGATCTTGGCTGGTTTCTCTTCGGTCATAGGCCGGTTCCATGGCGGAAAAATGCTCTGGCTGCAATCTGTAACCGCTGGTGTTGCGGCCGCGAATGGCTATTGTCATGCTGTGGAGTAGCTTATGCGCAAGATCGTCGCCTGTCTGTTGTTTGCCGGAGCGGCTTTTGCCGCTCTTCTCTCGCTGCCGTTCGTTCCCCTGGCGCAGGCGGACTCGGCAAGGGTGGCGAATGACGCGGACCGGTCCGGCCGTCCGGTCGTCATCGAGCTGTTCACCAGCCAGGGATGTTCCTCCTGTCCCCCCGCAGACATGCTGGCCAGCCGGCTGGCAAAGGACCCTTCGCTGCTGGTGATCACGCGACCGGTGACCTACTGGGACCGGTTGGGGTGGAAGGATACGCTGGCGCGGGAAGAGAATACGCGGCTGCAGCGCGCCTATGCCGCAAAGGGCAATGCTGGTGCCGGCGTGTACACGCCGCAGATCGTGGTCAATGGTGATGGCGCCGCGGTTGGATCGCGGGAAGGCGATATTCGCTCGCTGGTCCGGCGAGCGGGCCGAGCCGGGCCCCGGATCACGACCGCTACCGATGCCAGCGACCGGATGATGGTCACGATCAGTGGCAAGTCGGACTATCTGGCGGGTGTTTCCCTGATCGCGCTTAGTGCGTCGGAAACTGTGCGGATCGGGCGGGGCGAAAACGGCGGCCGGACGCTGCATTATGTCAATGTGGTGAGGGACGAGCATGTTCTGGGTAGCTGGCGCGGCAAGCGGCAGACCTTTGCCGTTCCCCGCTCCTTGCTGAAGGTGGCCGGTGCGGACCGATATGCGATTGTCGTGCAGCGGCCCGGCGCGGGGCCGATTGTTGCGGCGAAGCTGCTGGATATCTGAGACGCTTCAAAATCAAGCTGGCATTCAGGTCAATAGGCGCTAAACATTCTCCCGGTTCGAGGGAGAATGTTGTGTGAGTAGTCAATCGGCAGTTTTGGGATGGCGCGGATATCTTCCGGCCGGAGTCCGTCCGTATAGCGAGGCCGCTCCTCTGGCGGCGCTGTTTCTGGGGGTCTCGTCGGCGCTGCCGCTGACCATGATCGCGGCGACCCTGACCACCCGTCTGGCGCAGGCGGGGATCGAGAAATCCACCGTCACCGCCTTTGCGCTGACCTTTCTTGCCTATAATTTCAAATGGCTGTGGGCGCCGATCATCGACGTGATCAAGCTGCCGATCATCGGCCGCGTCGGCCAGAGACTGTCCTGGCTGATCGTCACCGCGGCCTTTGCCATGGCGGCAATCATCTATCTCGGCTCGCTGGATCCGGCCAAGGATATTGCGGCGGTCGCGGTGGCCGCGATCATGGTCGGGATCGCCGGTGCCACCTTTGACGTGGTCATTGATGCCTATCGTATCGAACTGCTGGAGCCCGAGCAATTGGGCGTCGGCTCCGGCATGTCGCAATATGGCTGGCGTATCGGTGCGGCCACGGCCGGCGCGGTGGCGCTGGTCGTCGCGGCACGGACCAACTGGTCGATTGCCTATTATGTCTGTTCGCTGTTCGCCCTGTTCGCGGTGATCGTCGGGCTGATCATGCGCGAGCCGAGCCGCCGGCAGGAACCGATGGCGCTGAAGGGACCGCTGGAGGCGGCGAAAGCCTATGTCAGCCCGCTGGTCGAGTTTTTCAAGCGCTCCGGCGCGCTGCTGGTGCTGCTGTTCGTGCTGGTCCACAAGATCGGTGATACGCTGGCCAACCTGACCTTCCGGCTCCTGTTCGAGGATCTGGGCTTCACCAATGACGAGATCGCCTTTTACGATGTCAGCCTCGGCTTTTTCGCCTTCCTGATCGGCATTTTCGTTGGCGGACTCGTCTATTCGCGGCTCGGCATGAAAAAGGCGGTGATGCTCAGTTTGATCCTGATGGCGGTCAGCAACCTGTCCTTTGCCGCGCTGGCCGCAGCCGGTCACAGCAACTGGGGCATGGCGGGCGCGATCGGCTTCGAGAATTTCGCCAGCGGCGTTGGCGGCGTCGCGGTCGTCGCCTATCTCTCGGCGCTCTGCAATCTGCAGTTTACCGGCACGCAATTTGCTCTGCTCTCCGCCGCTGCCAGCATATTGGGCCGCTTCCTGACGGGAACCACCGCGGGTTCGCTGATCGAGGGCATGGGCTATGTGAATTTCTATCTGCTGACCACGGTGGCGGCCTTGCCCGGGGTGGTCATGTTCTGGCTGATGATCCGCTATGGTCTGGTCGACCGGTCCCTGGGAACGGCGGGTTCGGTGCATAGCGACGAGACGGAAGCGGGAACGCCTGGCTGATCAGGAGGGATGCCGCGCGGTGTGTATCCGCCGGCATTGCGCGGGTAGTGGAGGACAGGAATGTTCTGGACCCCGGCCTTCGCCGGGGCACAATAGTCTCTAGTCGGGCACCTGCTCGTTGAGCTTGAGCACCGCGCCCGCCAGATAGAGCGAGCCGGCGATCAGCACGGTCTTGTCCGGACCCAGCGTCAGGGCGCGCAGGGCGGCGCTGATATCGCTGGCTTGCGACACCGGCGCGTCTGGCACCGGATAATCTCCAGGAGCGTGTGATTCGTGGTCGGGTACCGGGATCACCGTGACGCTCGCGAGCTTCTCGTGCAGCGGCGCGATGATCGCGGCGGGGTCCTTGTTGGACAGCATCCCGATCACCAGATCGATCGAGCCGGCGGCATAATCTGCGAAATGCTTGGCCAGCGCCAGGCCGGCGCTGACATTATGGCCGCCGTCGACCCAGACCTCTGCATCTGTGGGCAGCAAATGCGTTAAAGGCCCTGCGATCAGGAAATGCATCCGCCCCGGCCATTGCGCCCAGCCCATCGCCGCCTTGAGCGCCGCATCCGAAATCTTGACCGCATTTTGATGGCGGAGCATCGCGATGGCGAGCGCGGCATTGTCAGCCTGATGCGCACCAACGAGAGCGGGCAGGGGGAGATTGAGTTTCCCGGCCTTGTCCTTGTAGTGCAACTGGCCCTCGTAAATTGCGGCGTCCCATTCCTCGCCACGGGGGAAATTCTGCGCCCCGATATTTGCAGCATGGTCAGCAATGACGTGCAGCATTTCCGCACCATATTTTTGCGTGATCAGGGGGCAGTTTCGTTTTGCGATGCCGGCTTTCTCCCAGGCGATACGAACCATCGGCTCGACGGGCGTGCCTTCTTCCGGGCTCAGCAGGAAGGCTTCGTGGTCGATCCCGAGCTCGGCGATGCCGGTCGAAACCGGGTGGGCGATGACATTGGTCGCGTCGAGTCTGCCGCCGAGGCCGACTTCCAGGATGCAGGCGTCGGCCGGGGTTTCGGCGAAGGCGAGCAGGGCGACGGCAGTGGTCGCCTCGAAAAAGCTGGGATTGATATCCGCGCTGATGTCGAGCACCCGCGCCAGCAGTTCGGCGAGATAGTCATCCTCGATCAGCTTGCCGGCCAGCCGGATCCGCTCGTTGAACCGGACCAGATGCGGGCTGGTATAGACATCGGCCTTGAGCCCTTCCGCCTCGATCGCGGCGCGCAGAAAGGCGCAGGTCGAGCCCTTGCCATTGGTGCCGGCGACGTGGAAGACGGGGGGGAGCTGGTCTTGCGGATTACCGAGGCGGCGCAACACCTCGCGAATCCGGTCGAGCCCCAGGATGTCGCGGCCGGGCGAGAGCAGTTCCAGCCGGTCGAGCTGGGCCTGGACGGCCGGGTGATCGGAACGGGCGCCGTCGGCCATCTACTCTCCTCCAGCTTGCGGGAGGGGTTGGGGGTGGGCCTGCAAGTCTGAAATCCCGGCTTTGGTCATGGATGATATTCCCACCCCTGGCCCCTCCCGCAGGCGGGAGGGGGATTTAAGCGGCTTCTTTCCATGCCATCAGATAGCCCATGATCTTCGCCAGGGTTTCGCGCAGTTCCTTGCGGTGGACGACCATGTCGATCATGCCGTGCTCGAGCAGATATTCGGCGGTCTGGAAGCCGTCGGGCAGTTTCTCGCGGATCGTGTTCTCGATTACCCGCTGGCCGGCAAAGCCGATCATCGCGCCGGGTTCGGAAATATGCACGTCGCCGAGCATCGCATAGCTGGCGGTGACGCCGCCGGTGGTGGGATCGGTCAGCACGACGATGAACGGGATGCCCGCCTCGCGCAGCATCGAGATGGCGACCGTGGTCTTGGGCATCTGCATAAGAGACAATATGCCTTCCTGCATCCGCGCGCCGCCGGCGGCGGTGAAGATGATATAGGGGCACTGGTCCTTGAGCGCGCGCCTGGCGCCGTCGACAAAGGCCTGGCCGACGGCGAGACCCATCGAGCCGCCCATGAAGGAAAAATCCTGTACGCCGACGACGCAGGGGATATTCTCGATAGTGCCCTTGACGTTGATCAGCGCATCCTGTTCGCCGGTCTTGGTCCGCGCGTCCTTGAGCCGGTCGGCATATTTCTTCTGGTCCTTGAACTTGAGCGGGTCCTCCTGGACCTTGGCCCAGGGAATCAGCTTCCAGCTGTTGTCGTCCATGATCTGGGCGAAGCGGACCATCGGGCCGATGCGGCCGTGATGCTCGCATTTCGGGCAGATATACATATTTTCCTCATATTCCTTGAGGAACACCATCGCTTCGCATTTCTTGCACTTGTGCCAGAGATTTTCGGGCGTTTCGCGCTTGGTGATCGACGCGATCTTGTTGCGGACATTGCTTAGCCA
>CAXIBD010000026.1:0-37786 GCA_964022135.1 uncultured Sphingomonadales bacterium
TCATTCTGAACGCCGACGGCTCGGTGACGGTCACCGACAACGGCCGGGGCATTCCGACCGACATCCACGCCGAGGAAGGCGTCTCGGCGGCCGAGGTCATCATGACCCAGCTGCACGCCGGCGGCAAGTTCGAGAACACCTCTGACGACAATGCCTACAAGGTCTCCGGCGGCCTCCACGGCGTCGGTGTCTCGGTGGTCAACGCCCTGTCCGAATGGCTGGAGCTCGATATCTGGCGCGACGGCAAGGAGCACAACATGCGCTTCGAATTCGGCGATGCGGTCAAGCCGCTGAAGGTAGTCGGCGATGCCCCGCCAGCGGACAACAAGACCGGCTTCAAGAAGGGCACGAAAGTCACCTTCTTCCCGTCTCCCGCGACCTTCAAGATCACGGAGTTCGACTTCGAGAAGCTCGAGCACCGCTACCGCGAGCTCGCTTTCCTCAACAGCGGCGTGCATATCATCCTGCGCGACGCGCGGCATGAAGAGGCGAAGGAAATCGACCTGTTCTACGAAGGCGGCATCGCTGCTTTCGTCCAGTATCTCGACCGCAACAAGACGCCGCTGGTACCCGAACCGATCGCGATTCACGGCGACCGCGACGATGTCATCATCGACGTCGCGCTCGAGTGGAACGACAGCTATTATGAAAATGTCCTCTGCTTCACCAACAATATCCCGCAACGCGACGGCGGCACCCATCTGGCGGCCTTCCGCTCGGCGCTGACCCGGACGCTGAACAATTATGCCGAGAGTTCCGGCGCGCTGAAGAAGGAGAAGGTCAAGCTGACCGGCGACGATATGCGCGAAGGTCTGTCTGCTATTGTCTCGGTGAAATTGCCCGATCCGAAATTCGGTTCACAGACCAAGGACAAGCTGGTCTCTTCCGAAGTACGCCAGCCGCTGGAAAGCCTGATGGCTGACAAGCTGGCCGAATGGCTCGAGGAAAATCCGCAGAATGCATCGATGGTGATCCAGAAGGTGATCGACGCTGCTGCCGCACGCGAGGCTGCCAAGAAGGCGCGCGAACTCACCCGCCGCAAGGGGGCAATGGATATTGCATCTCTGCCGGGCAAGCTCGCCGACTGCCGCGAGAAGGATGCGAGCAAATGCGAGCTGTTCCTGGTGGAAGGGGACTCCGCTGGCGGTTCCGCCAAGCAGGGCCGCGACAGCATGTATCAGGCGATCCTGCCGCTGAAGGGCAAGATCCTCAACGTCGAACGGGCCCGCTTTGACCGGATGCTCTCTTCCAAGGAAGTCGGCACGCTGATCCAGGCGATGGGCACCGGCATCGGCCGCGACGATTTCAATCTGGAAAAGCTGCGCTATCACAAGATCGTGATCATGACCGATGCTGACGTCGACGGCGCCCATATCCGCACGCTGCTGCTGACCTTCTTCTACCGGCAGATGCCGGAGATCATCCTCAATGGCCATCTCTATATCGCCCAGCCGCCGCTGTACAAGGTCGGCAAGGGCAAGAGCGAGGTCTATCTCAAGGATGACAATGCGCTCGACCAGTATCTGGTCGAGGCCGGCCTGACCGGCATGATCCTGCAGACCGGCGAAGGCGCCCGCAGCGGCGAGGATCTGCGCGGCCTGATCGAACATGCGCGGCGGATGCGCAGCCTGATGGCCTATGTGCCGCGGCGCTATGACAGCACGATTGTCGAGGGCATGGCGCTGACCGGCGCGCTCAATCCCGATCACGGTCGGGCGGAACGGCAGGCCGCCGTTGACGCGACCGCCCAGTGGATGGACAAGGTCGACGAGGAAGGTCGCTGGTCGGGTCAGGTGTCGGAAGAAGGCGGCTATCTGTTCCAGCGCTTCTGGCGCGGCGTCACCGATCATCATATCATCGAGGCAAAATTCCTGGAAAGCGCGGAAGCGCGCAAGCTGCACCGCCTCGCCTCGGAAGAGACCGCGACCTATGGCAGCGGCAGCCGGCTGGTCAAATCGGCCTCTGGCGATGCGGACGACGGGGAGGACGTAGTGGTCGGCTCCGACGGTACGCTGATCACCCGTCCCTCCGAATTGCTCGACACCGTCCTGGCGGCAGGCCGCAAGGGGCTGGCGATCTCCCGCTACAAGGGTCTCGGCGAGATGAATGCCGAACAGCTCTGGGAAACCACGCTGGATCCCGAAGTGCGCTCGCTCTTGCAGGTGACCGTCGAACAGGCGGACGTGACCGACGATATCTTCACCAAGCTGATGGGCGAAGTGGTCGAGCCGCGGCGCGAGTTCATCGTCGACAACGCCCTCAATGTGGCCAATCTCGACGTTTGATCGGCGCGCGCCCGCTCGGGGTGCAGGCTAGGCCTTTAGGCCATATGGCATCGGATCGTCCCGCTGACTACGTTGTCGCGACAATGACAGCAGGACCGCCATGAACAATAGCCCAGGACAGGACACTTGAGCCGCGTCACCGTATGGTATGATGGCGCCTGCCCGCTGTGCATCCGCGAAATCGCGCTGATGCGCAAGCTGGACCGGCGCCATGCGATCGCATTCATCGATATTGCCCGGCCCAATGCATCCTGCCCGATTGACCGGCGGCTGATGCTGGACCGGTTTCATGCGTCCGAAGACGGTCGCCTGCTGTCAGGCGCGGCTGCCTTTTCTGCGATGTGGCGCGCGATTCCACTGCTGCGCCCGATCGGCCTGCTTGCCCGCCTCCCCGGAGTGCTGGCGATCCTCGAAGCGCTGTATCTGCAGTTCCTCAAGGTTCGCCCCCATCTTCAGAAGCGACTCAGACGATAGATCCGGTCAGGACGTCGCAGCCAGCGACGCCATCATCAATTCCTGATCCTTGCGGGTCGGATTGCCGCGCAGGCACAGCCCGCCATTGACCTGCAAATTCTCCCCGGTCATGAAACATTCGTCGCTGGCGAGGAAGACGGCTGCAGCAGCAATGTCCTCGCTGGTGCCGATCCGGCCGAGCGGATAGCGCGCTTCGAACGATTCAACCAGCCCCGGCACCTGATCGACGCCGGCCGTCATGGGCGTGCGCGTGAGGCCAGGAGAAATGCTGTTGGCGCGGATGCCCTTTTCGCCAAATTCATGGGCGACGCAGCGGATGATATGATCGGTGGCTGCCTTGGTGCCCATATAGGCGGCATGATCGTTGAGCATGATCGTCGCGGTCGCCGAACTGATCTGGATGATCGATCCGCCATCGTCCATCGCCTTGATCATTTCCTGATAGAATTGAAACGGTCCGACGAGCTGCAGGGCCGACATCATTTCCAGCTCTTCCTTGGTATTCTCCAGAAAGGGTTTGAGGAAGCCGATCCCCGTCGCATTGATCGCGATATCGACACCGCCCATCTTGTTCTTGGCCGCTTCCGCCAGCGCCTTGATATCCGTTTCGCTGGTCAGATCGCAGATCGCATAATGGCCGCCAATCTCGTCAGCAAAGCGCTTGAGCTCGTCTTCCTTGCGGCCGGCGACCAGCACGTCGGCGCCTTCGTCACGCATCCGCTTGGCGATCACCTGCCCCATATTGTCCTGACCGGCGGCTCCGAGAATTACCGCTCTTTTTCCTTCGAGACGTCCCATAAACTTGCTCCTCAACCTGATTGCTATTTATCGTGGCATATTAGCCGGCAGCTGACCGGCGGCTACTCTCATTATGGCTACCGTCGCCGGTAAAAATTGCCAAAAAAAAGGGCCGGGACAGCTTTCGCTGCCCCGGCCCAGGTTGATCAACGGGAGGATGATCAGAACTTGAAAGCGGCTTCCACGAATACCTGACGGCCGCGGTTCTGGGTAACGACGAGATCGTCGCCCACGCCTGGCTGCAGGAACGGACGACCGCTGCTGGTGTTGATCCAGATTTCGTCGGTCAGGTTGACGCCGACCAGCGACAATTTCCATTTGCCGTCGGGATCGCCGACCGAAACCGAGCCGTCAAACGAGAAATAGCTTTCCTGCCGGAGGTCGTTCCGGGAGTCCTCATTGGTGAAATAGGACCCGCTATATTGCACGTTGCCGTTCAGGCCGAGTTCGAACGAATTGCCCATCGGCACAGTCCAGTCGAAAGATGCGTTACCGGCAAATTTCGGAGCACGAGCGGCCTGGCGACCGTTCAGGTCCTGACCGGATGTCGTAACGAACGGTGCCGAAAACTCGGCGTCGGTATAGGCCAGCGAGCCGGACAGATTCAGACCCTCGACCGGTGTGCGCCATCCCCACTCGACATCGACACCCTGGCTGGTCAGCTGGCTGGCGTTGAAGGTGAGGAACTGGACAGTCGCGGCATTGAACGTCTGCACCTGAAGGTCATCGAAAACGTAGTAGAAGGCCGAGGTGTTCAGGGTAAACGTCCGGTCGGCAAATTGCGCCTTGACGCCGACTTCACCACCCAGCCCGGTTTCCGATTTGAACTTCAGCGCATCGGCAACACCCTGGCGAACGGCAGGATCCGGATCATTGAAGCCGAGCAGGCTGTTCGACGGCAAAGCGCTGTTGTCGATACCACCTGACTTGAAGCCGGTCTTGAAGGCAGCATAGATGTTCACGTCCGGCGTCGCCTGATATTTGATCGACACTTCCGGCGAGAAATTGGAGTCCTTGAAGGTGATGGGCCCCGAGAAGAATCCGCTGTTGATGAACGCCGGCGTCGCAGAAAGGAAGCTGTGAACATAGGGAACCGAAATTCTCGAAACCTTCTTCTCGTCCGTCCAGCGCACGCCGCCGGAAAGCTCCAGCTGGTCAGTGAAAGCAAGACTTGCACTGGCGAAGAAGGATAGCGCTTCGGTCTTGGTATTCTGCTTTTTGTACCAGTCGTAGGTAAAGCCGGTCACCGGATCAGGAGCGACAAACGAGATATTCACACCCTGCTGTGACGTGTTGAAATCAATGTTGCGGGTTTCGTAAAACGCCCCGACCATGAAGTTGAACATGCCGTCAAAATCGCTGGAAACGCGCAATTCCTGAGTGAACTGCTCGGTCTTGTTGACCGGATCGCTGCAGCCTGCATTGCCCGGCGCACCGTTCGCGAACTGCCCCACATAGGCATAGCAGTCGGTATCAATGGCATCGAGGCTGAGATAGCCCGAGACCGATGACAAGGTCAGCGTGTCGGAAAGGTCGAGGTCCCATTTCAGACGGCCAAAGAAGATCTCGGTTTCGCCATAGGGGACGCCATTTTCAAACCGCGGATCACCGCCCGAACCGGTCGGGACGTTGCTGACCAGGGCCTTCGCCCCGTCCGATGTATGATAAAGACCATCGCTGTCGTTGCAATCGGCATTGGACGGAATGACCAGGCCGCCCTGCAGCAGATATACCGGATCCGCCACGCCATTCGCGCCGCAGTTGATATCGGTGTGACCGACAGCACCGTCGCTCTTGTTCTTGATATAGTTGAGCTTCAGATTGGCATTGAAATTGTCGGCGGGATCCCACTGAAGGGTGACACGGCTGACGAAGCTGCTGATGCCGCGGGAATCGCGGACCGTTCCGTCGGGATTGAATGCCGGTGTACCCGGAGCGAGTTTCACGTAATCTTCGATATCCTGATATTGCGCGGCGACGCGGATTCCCAGCGTATCACTGAGCGGGCCGGAAATATGGCCGCCGATCGTGTAGCCTTTTTCCTCGAACTCGTAGGAGGCCTTGCCAGCCACTTCCCAGTCCCGTGTCGGGTTGGCGGAACGGATGGCAAAAACGCCGGCGGAGGCACTCTTACCAAAGAAAAGCGATTGCGGGCCCTTCAGGACATCGATCTGCTGGACATCGAAAAAACCTGCCTGCACCATCCGCATCGTGCTGACCTGAACGCCGTCAAAATCAAAGGCGACAGCAGAGTCGAAGGCCGCGGAAATATTCGACGAACCGACACCACGCAAGCTGATCTGCCCGCCGGAACCGGAGCCGCCAACCTGGACATTGAGCGCTGGCACCCGGCTGACGACGTCTGCAATTTCATTGACCTGATATTTTTCGAGCGTGTCGCCGCCGATGGCGGTGACCGTCACTGGCACTTCCTGCAAAGTCTCTGTCTGCTTCCGGGCAACAACGGTGATCACATTGGCTTCATCGACTTCATCGACAGCGTCCTGCGCATGGGCCGAGGTGGCAGCGCCGGAAAAGACCAGGCTCGCTGCCGTGCCCATCAGCAGCCCCCGAACCGATTTGCGTGAGAATAGATTGTTAAGACGTGTCGAATGTGCAGTCATCATTTCCTCCAAAAAAAATACCCCGGTTTTCGACCTGGGGCACATCAATATTATGCAGCTTTTTTTGCCACTTTGACTGCGCTGCGACTAGCAGGTCGCCGGGCACCCACCACTGTCACTTTCGCTATTTCAAGCTATGCTGCCGCGCCAAAAAAAGGCCGGCACAGCTTGCGCTGCCCCGGCCCGATTTGATCAACTGGAGTTGATCAGAATTTGAAAGCGGCTTCCACGAATACCTGACGGCCGCGGTTCTGGGTGACCACAAGATCGTCGCCGACACCCGGTTGCAGGAAGGGACGGCCACCGCTGGTGTTGATCCAGATTTTGTCCGTCAGGTTGACGCCGATCAGCGACAATTTCCACTTGCCGTCGGGATCACCGACCGAGACTGCGCCATCGACAGATACATAGCTGTCCTGCTTGAGGTCAGACAGGGAATCCTCGTTGGTGAAATAGGAGCTGCTATATTGAAGGTTGCCGTTCAGCCCGAATTCGATGGCATCGCCCATGGGAATGGTCCAGTCAAAGGCTGCGTTGGCGGCAAATTTCGGCGCCCGGGCGGCCGCCCGACCATCAAGGTCCTCACCCGACGTCGTCACGAACGGTGCCGTAAATTTGGCATCCGTATAGGCAAGCGAACCGGACAGATTCAGGCCCTCTACCGGTGTGCGCCATCCCCATTCCACATCGACGCCCTGACTGGTCAGCTGGCTGGCATTGAAGGTCTGGAACTGAATCGTCGCGGCATCGAAATTCTGAACCTGAAGGTCATCGAACACATAATAGAAGACCGAAGTATTCAATGTAACCGTCCGATCTGCAAATTGGGCCTTAACACCAATTTCACCACCAAGACCCGTCTCGGATTTGAACTTCAAAGCATCCGCAACCGCTGCACGGACGGCAGGATCAGGATCGTTGAAGCCGAGCAGGCTGTTCGACGGCAGTGCACTATTATCGATACCGCCGGATTTGAAACCGGTCTTGAAAGCACCGTAAATATTGATATCCGGCGTGGCCTGATATTTGATCGAGACTTCAGGCGAGAAGTTGGAGTCCTTGAAGGTGATGGGCCCCGAGAAGAACCCGCTGTTGATGAACGCTGGCGTCGCAGAAAGGAAGCTGTGAACATAGGGAACCGAAATTCTCGAAACCTTCTTCTCGTCCGTCCAGCGCAAACCGCCTGACAGTTCCAGCTTCTCCGTCAGATCCAGCGTCGCACTGGCAAAAAATGACAGCGCTTCTGTCTTGGTGTTCTGTTTCTTGAACCAGTCATATGTGTTGCCGGTCACAGGGTCGGGGGCAACGAACGAGATGTTGACGCCCTGTTGCGACGTGTTGAAATCGATGTCGCGATCCTCGTAAAATGCCCCAACCATGAAGTTGAACATGCCGTCAAAATCACTGGCAACGCGCAGCTCTTGAGAAAATTGCTCGGTCTTGTTCTGCGGGTCGCTACAGCCGGAGTTTGCCGGCATCGTGGGCGAGAATTGGCCGACATAGGCGTAACAATCGGTGTCGACAGCATCGAGGCTGAGGTAGCCGGAAACCGATGTCAGGGTCAGCGAATCCGACAGATCCAGATCCCATCTCAACCGCCCAAGGAAGATATCGGTTTCACCATAGGGAATGCCATTTTGGAAACGCGGTTTTCCTGCCGATCCTTCGGGAACCTGGGCGGTCAGGGCCGGCGCCCCATCCGACGTATGATAAAGACCGTCGCGGTCATTGCAGTCCGCGTTGGACGGAATGACTAGCCCCCCGCTGAGCAGGAACACCGGATCTGCCACACCGTTCGGGCCGCAGTTGATGTCGGAATGCCCGATAGCGCCGTCATTCTTGTTCTTGACATAGTTCAGCTTCAGATTGGCGCTGAAATTATCCGACGGATCCCACTGCAAAGTGACACGGCCGATGAAATTTTTCAGGCCCTTGGTGGTCCTGATCGTGCCATCCGGATTGAACGCGGCTGTGCCAGGCGCCAGTTTCACATAATCTTCGATATCCTGATACTGGGCTGCTACGCGGATACCGAGCGTATCACTGATCGGGCCGGAAATATGGCCGCCGATGGTGTAGCCTTTTTCCTCGAACTCGTAGGAGGCCTTGCCAGCCACTTCCCATTCCTGGGTAGGATTGGCCGAACGAATGGAAATCACGCCGGCTGAGGCACTTTTACCGAAGAACAGGGACTGCGGCCCCTTGAGAACCTCGATCTGCTGGACATCGAAAAAGCCTGCCTGGACCATTCGCATCGTGCTCACCTGTATGCCGTCGAAATCGAAAGCCACAGCGGAGTCAAACGATGCCGAAATGTTGGACGAACCGACGCCGCGCAAGCTGATCTGGCCGCCGGAACCGGAGCCACCGACCTGGACATTGAGTGCCGGTACCCGGCTGACCACATCGGCAATTTCATTGACCTGATATTTGTCCAGCGTGTCGCCGCCGATGGCGGTGACTGTCACTGGCACTTCCTGCAAAGTCTCTGTCTGCTTGCGGGCAATAACCGTGATGACATTGGCTTCATCGACTTCATCGGCCTCTTGCGCCGATGCCGGGGTCGCAAGACCCGCGAGAGCCAGACTGGCCACGGAACCCAGCAAAAGGGATCTGACAGCCTTGTCTTTCAAGTTGGAATTATGGCGTGAAGAATATCTGGTCATGGCGCTCTCCCAAATTGGTCCAGCAATTTTTGCCGGTTCCCAAACTTCAAAATTTTGGCGATTTTTTCCGCCTTGTTATGAGCATATCTTAAGCCTGAGTTTCTGTTGGCTCTGCTAGCCAATTTGATAGCAAATATGAAAAACTGTGATTTTCGCGCAACATTTGTTCATCGTCGACAAATAATCGCCGGTCACGCTAACCAAAATAGGGATTGCGTGCGGCAGGAACGCGCTGCCTATTGCGTCACGAAAATAGAGATGGAGAGACATGAAAATGAGTCGCCTTACAGGAAAAATTGCCATCGTGACCGGCGCCGGTTCCGGTCTCGGAAAAGCAATCAGCGAAAGCTTTGCACAGGAGGGCGCTCAAGTTCTATTGACCGACATCGATCTGGAGGCCGCTACCAAAGCTGCCGATGCGATTGGCACCAACGCCGTCGCGCTGCATCAGGATGTCGCCGACGAACAACGCTGGGATGCCATAATGCAGGCAACGATCGACGCCTTTGGCACACCGCATATCCTGGTCAACAATGCCGGCCTGGTCATTCCCGGCACGATCGAGGAATGTTCCCTCGAGCAGTTCCGCAAACAGAATGCGGTGATGCTCGAAGGTGTGTTTCTGGGCTGCCGGGCAGCGGTCAAGGCGATGAAGTCCAACGACCAGCCCAGTTCGATCATAAATCTCAGTTCGATGGCGGCCTTGCAGGGCTATTCCCCGTTCGTCGCTTACAGCGCCGCCAAGGGCGGCGTGCGGTCGATGACCAAATCGGTGGCGCTGCATTGCAAGGAACAAAATTATCCGATCCGGTGCAACAGCCTGCATCCTGCGGGCATAGACACGCCGATGGTGCGGCAGGAATCGGTTGGTGCCGGTGGTGGCGCAACGCCCGAAACCGGAATGATTCCCCTGGGAGAATTGGGCCATCCGAAGGATGTGGCGGCGCTGTGCGTTTATCTGGCGAGCGACGAATCGCGCTTCATGACCGCGGGCGAATATCCGGTGGACAATGGCGCGCTCTACAAACCGGCCTGAGCTCAGGCGGCGCTGCCGCCCATGACCGCTGCCATCTGGTTCTGGAATTCGGCCAGATCGAAATAGTCGCGCCATTTGGCGATCCTGCCGTCGCGCATTTCAAAGGTGCCCATCACCCGGATAGCAATCCACTGGCCGTTGATCCGGAACTTGTCCGTGCGCTCGGTCAGGACCGTGTCGCCCTCCGCCACGATATGATGAACGATCCATTCCGCGCCGTCGGATCCCATGCCGGAGCCCTCGAAGAAAGCCTTGACCGCGTCGATCCCGACACAGGGCTCCATGGGGATATTGTGGTAGAATATGTCGTCGGTCATGGCCGCGTAGATCGCTTCATAATCCAGCCGGTTCCAGGCATCGATAAAGGCGACAACCTGTTGCTTGCTGTCTGACATATTCAATCCTCCTTCTTATTCCGCTGGCGAAACATCCAGGATCATCTTGCCCTGATTGGCGCCGGAGAAGAGCTTCATGAAGGCAGCATAGCTGTTCTCGATGCCCCGATCGATATCCTCGTCATGCCGTATCTTGCCCTCGGCCAGCCATTTGCCCATTTCGGCAATGCCTTCGCCGAAGCGCGGCGGATAATCCCGGACGAGAAACCCCTTGATCGTCGCTTGCCGCGAGATCAGATACCAGAGATTGCGAATGCCGACCGGTTCCGGGCTGTTATACTCGCTGATCAGGCCGCACAGGACAACCCGGCCATGTTCGTTGATCGCGGTGATCCCGGCGTCGAGAATCTCGCCGCCGACATTTTCCCGGAGGATGGCGACGCCATTGGGCGCCGCCGCCGCTATTTCCTTTTCAAGATCGGCCTGGCTCTTGCCGCGATAGTCGATCGCCGCATCAAAACCATAGTCGTCGATCAGTCGCGCGCATTTATCGGCGCCGCCGGCGATGCCGACAACCCGGCAGCCCTTGATCTTGCCGATCTGTCCGACCAGCGATCCCACTGCACCGGCCGCGCCAGTCACCAGCAGGGTTTCGCCTTCCTTGGGCTTGCCATCGTCGATCATGCCGAAATAGGCCGTCATCCCGACCGCGCCGAGCACCGAGAGAAAATTGGTCGGCGACGGCACCAGCGAGGCATCCACCGGCGAGGTGAAGCCGCCCGCCTGAACAACAGAATATTCTTCCATCGCCCCCAGCCCGACGACCCACTGGCCGACCGGAAAATCGGGATTCTTCGAATCAACCACCTTGCCGACGGTGCTGGCAGTGACCGCAGCGCCGAGAGCGATCGGCGGCATATAGCTTTCCGCGTCGCTCATCCAACCGCGCTGCGCGGGGTCGAGCGAGATATAATGGTTGCGTACCAGAAAGGCGCCATCACCCAGTTCCGGCACATCCTCTTCGACCAGCGCAAAATCGCTTTCCTTTGGTTCGCCGACCGGGCGACTGACGAGGGTGAACTTGCGGTTGGTGGTCATGGATTATCCTTCATTGGCGATTTTATGGGATTTCTTGATCTTCTTGGCCAGCGACCATTTGTGGACCTCGGTCGGGCCGTCATAGACCCGGAAGGCGCGCACTTCGCGGAACACCTGCTCGACCACGGTATCGCGGCTGAGCCCGGTGCCGCCCATCACCTGGACGCAATTGTCAGCGATCCTGAACAGGGCCTCGGAAACCGCTACCTTGGCCATCGAGCTCTCCGTGGTTCCCAGCGCGCCGGTATCAAGCACCGAGGCACACCAGTCGATCATCAACTCGGCCTGCTTGAGATCGATCTGGTTCTGCGCCAGCATGAAGCCGACGCCTTCGTGGTCGATCAGCGGCTTGCCGAAGGCTTGCCGTTTGCAGGCATAGTCGATGGCAATTTCCTGGGCCCGGTCGCAGCAGCCAAGCCAGCGCATGCAATGGGTCAGGCGGGCCGGTGACAATCGCACCTGCGCATATTTGAACCCTTCGCCGCTTTCGCCCAGCATCTGGTCGGCAGGGACGCGGAGATTGTCGATATTGACCACCGAATGGCTGCCCGGCATCGAGCTGTCGATCGTGTCCAGCACCCGCTCGATCTGGATCGCCGGATCGGGAAGGTCGACGAGAAACATGGTGGCGCCCTCGTCGGACTTGGCCATGATGATGCCGACCTTGGCCCCCTTGGCACCGGTGATGAAGGTCTTGCGGCCGTTGATCACCCAGTGATTGCCGTCGGGCTTTGCCGTCGTCTGCATCATCATCGGATCCGAGCCCGCGCCATTTTCACTGGCCGGCTCGGTCATGAAGAAGGCGGAGCGTGCCACGCCGGACACCAGCGGGGCGAGGAAATGCTCTTTCTGTTCCGGCGAGGCGCATTTGCCGAGCAGATACATGTTGCCCTCATCCGGCGCGAAGGTGTTCACCGCCAGCGGTCCCAGCGGCGACAGTCCGGACTTGCGCAGCACCAGCGCCGTTTCGAGATGGGTCAGATGGCTGCCGTCTTCGCGGATATGCGGCGTCAGGACGCCCGCTTCCCTGGCCAGCACGCGCATTTCCTGCACCAGTTCGTCGGTCGGACCATGGTCCTCGCAGCGCTCGTCCTTTTCATAGGCAAAAATCTTGTCGCGGACGAATGTCTCCACCCGCTCGGCAATGTCACGCGCCTCGGCGCTGATTTCCTTGGTCATCGAATCTCCTATCTTTGGAGAATCGTTACGGCAGATACGCCCGGCGCGCCATAGACTTGGGTGTAAGCGGTTTTCGGATCGCCCGGCACCTGCCGGGCACCTGCCGTGCCGCGCAATTGCACGACATTCTCGTAGACCTGCCGCAGACCGGATGCGCCGATCGGCTCGCCGCAGGCGAGGCAGCCGCCGTCGGTGTTGATCGGCAATTTGCCGTTGATTTCGCTCCACCCTTCCAGCAGCCACTGCTCCTGGTCGCCCGGCTTGCAGAAGCCGTTCTCGGCCATATGCATGATTTCCGCGCCGGATTCGGTGTCCTGCAGCTGGGCAATATCGATATCGTCCGGTCCCATGCCCGCCTGTTCGAAGGCCGCCTTGGACGCGATTTCGGTCGCCGTTCCACCGCGCTCGTTGTCGATCGATGCGGCGAACACCTCGAACGACCCCGGCGGCCGCGTGCGCATCACCGAGGACTTGAGCCGAATGATCGGCACGCCCAGTTCCTTCGCCTTTTTCTCGCTCGCCAGGATGAGCGCTACCGCCCCTTCCGCCGGCGAGCAGAACATATATTTGGTCAGTGGATCGCAGATCATCGGTGCGTTCATGATCGTTTCCAGATCGACCTCGCTGCGCCGCCAGGCATGATCGGTCTTGACGCCATTGCGGAACGCCTTTTCCGCCACCCGGCCGAGCGTCTCGCGGCTGATATTATGTTCGTGCAGATAGCGCATGATCTTCGCGCCGAAAAATTGCACGGTCAGCATATAGCCGGCTTCGCCATACCAGTTGGGCAGGCCGTAGGAGGATGGATCGGCGTTGAAGGCGCCGCGCGGATGCTTGTCGAAACCGACCGCCATACCCATTTCATATTCGCCCGACTTGATCGCGCTGACGGCCGCGTTGAGCGCCGACCCGCCGGTGGCGCAGCCGTTCGAGACATTGATGAACTGGATACCCGTGAGGCCCAGCTGGGACACCATATTGTCGGCATTGCCCGACGCCGCCGAGCCGCCGAATGCAAACTGGACATCCTTCCATTCGATGCCGCTGTCGGCCAGCGCCTGCTTCACGGCGAAAATGCCCTGGTCCATGCCGTCGCGCCCCTCGGTGCGGCCGAAGGGATGAATGCCCGCTCCCACGATACAAACGTCTGACATGATTATTCTCCCTGAACAGGCTTGAAGGCGTGAATGAGTTTTTGTTCCTCCGGCGGTGCGTCCGGATCAAGCGGGATCGCGGTCAGTTCGACCTCCATGCCGATCCTGACGTCGTCCACATCCACGCCGGTGAGACGGGACTCCACCATGGTCTGCCCCGGCAGGCTGACATAGGCCACCGCATAAGGCTTGAATTTTTCCGGGTCGGTGGGCCCGGCATAGGGTTCCTTGGGCGGAAAGCGCTGGACCGTATAGGTCCAGACCGTGCCGCGCGACGCCAGCCGGATCGGCTCGATATTGTCGTCCGGAGTCAGAGGCAGAGGAAAGAAGATGTGGCCGGTTTCCCGGTTCCGCGCACCGACCAGCGCGCTCATGTCCTCGGTAAACAGATTGTCGGCAATCGGCTGTGCGCTCACGAAGATATCTCCCTTTTCTGGACGTCCTATAAAGGCGAAAGCGGGCCGCCATTAACTGCCAAAACGGCTAGGATATCAAGTTCAATAGCCCGGATGCACCGCCAGCATGCCGCCATCGACCAGCAGATCGCTGCCGGTGACGAAGCCGCTGTCGTCGCTGGCCAGAAAAACGGCGGCGGCGGCGAGGTCGGTGCCCTGCCCGATCCGCTTCAGTGGCGACATGGCGGCAGCCATTTCGACCATGCCGGGTACCGTCTTGGCGGCCGTATCGATGATCGCGGTGTGCGTGGCGCCTGGCACCAGATTGTTGCAGCGGATATTCAGGCCGCTGTGCGCGCAATGGACGGCCACCGATTTGGACAGCATCCGGACCGCGCTTTTCGAGGCGGTATAGGTCACGTCGCCGGGCAGCGCGGCAAAGGCGCTGGTCGACGCGATATTGATGATCGAACCCGAGGAGCAGCCGGGATTCTGCTTCATCAGCGCGATGGCCTTCTGGCAACCCAGCATCACGCCGGTCAGATTGATCCCGAGCAGATGATGCCAGCTGTCGAGGTCAACATCCTCAATCGTCTTTCCGATTACGATCCCGGCATTGTTGACCAATATGTCGAGACGCCCGAATTCGGCCCTGGCCTTGGCCATCACCTGATCCCAGGCGACTGGCGAGGCCACGTCCTGGACCATGAACAGAGCGCCCGCTTCGTCGGCAACGGACTGGCCCAGGGCTTGCTGCACGTCGGTCGAAAGAACCTTGGCGCCTTCCTCGACAAAACGTTTCACGGTCGCCGCGCCGATCCCCGAGGCGCCGCCCGTGACAATCGCTGTCTTTCCCTCCAACTGACCCGCCATATTCATCTCCCTATCTAATTCAGCAGAAGTCACTCCTGCGCCGGCAATCTAGTTTCGTCCTGTTTTCCAGCAAAAGGACATATGATGCTCACCCCGGAATATATGCAGCAAGTCGTCGAAGACTATCTGGCCGCGATCAACGCCGGCGACATGGCGGCGGTCATGGCGCTCTATGCCGATGACGCTGCGGTCGAGGATCCCGTGGGTACCGAACCCAAGCGCGGTGACGATATCCTGCAATTTTACACCAATGCCTTTTCCGGCGGCGCGAAGGTCGAGCTGACTGGCCCCGTCCGGCTGTCGGCCAAGGCGGCCGCCTTTCCGTTCCGGGCAGAAATCAGCAGGATCGACGGGCCAACCATAATTGTCGACGTCATCGACATATTCGAATTTGATTCCGCCGGGAAAGTTGCCAGGATGACCGCCCATTTCGGTCCCGCCAACATCACGGCCAAAGAGGCCTAGAGCGCTCCGTAGCGGATCAGAAGCCGGAATTTTTTGCCCAGCGGTCGCTGTGAAATCCCGCGTCGCCAAACATCTGCTGCGCGACATGGACGCGCTTGAAATAGAGGCCGACATCATATTCGTCGGTGACACCGATGCCGCCGTGCATCTGGATCGCTTCCTTGGTGGCCAGCTGCGCGACCTGGCCGGTCTTGGCCTTGGCCAGCGAACAGGTGATGCCGGCATTTTCAAAATCCTCGTCGAGATCCTTGAGCGATTTCAACACAGCCGACTTCATCATCTCGATTTCGGTTGCCAGATGCGCAGCCCGGTGCTGCAGCCCCTGAAAGGAACCGATTTTCTGGCCGAACTGCTCGCGCTCCTTGAGATAGTCGGTGGTGACGCCGAAAACCTGTTGCGCGGATCCTGACATTTCGGCGCTGAGCACGGCGCGGCCGGCAGATAAAATGCCTTCCAGCGCGGCATAGCCGCCGTCCAGTTCGCCCAATATGTCATCCCCGGTCACCTCGAGATCGTCGACGGTGATATTGGCCGCATTGCGGCTGTCGACCATCGGCGTCGGCTCGCGCTGGATTTCGGGAGCATCCGCGTCGACCAGGAACAGGGTGATACCATCCGCATCGCCCTCTTCTCCCGATGTCCGGGCAGCGATGATCAGCTTGTCGGCGACATGACCATCGGCGACGAAGGTCTTGCTTCCGGAAAGGACAAAGCCGTTGCCGGCCGGCTTCGCCGAAAATTTGATCCGGCTCGGATTGTGGCGCGGCCCTTCATCGACCGCCAGCGCAAACAGCCGCTCACCGCTGCTGATCGCTGCCAGATTCTCATCCTTCTGCTTTTGCGTGCCATATTGCTGAATCGCCGTCGCGCCGAGCACGGAGGTCGAGAAAAACGGCGACGCGGTCAGGTTGCGGCCCATCTGCTCCGCCAGCACGCCCGCGCCGACATAGCCAAATCCGCTGCCGCCGTGATTTTCATCGACGATGATCCCCGCCCATCCCATTTCGGCCATCTCGGTCCACAGTTCCCGACAGAAACCGTCGGCGGGCTTGTTGTCTCGAACCTTGCGAAAGGCGGCGACTGGCGCTTTTTCTGCCAGAAAACCATGGGCGGCATCCTGCAACATGGCCTGTTCTTCGTTGAGTATCAGCGGCATATTAATTGGCCCTATTGGCTCGGCAATCCTAAGACGCGCTTGGAAATGATGTTCAACTGGACTTCGGTGGTCCCGCCGAGGATCGAATAGGCCCGGTTATAAAGCCAGCTATTGGCGAGGCTGCCATATTCAATGCCATCAGCACCAATGGTTGCGGCTGCTGTACCCTCGATATCCATGCGCAGTTCGGTACCACGTTTGGTAAGCTCAGACGCAGCATATTTCAGCATCGACGATTTGGCCCCCAGGCCGTTGCCCGCATTGGCCTCGTCGGTCATCCGCTCAACCGTCAGATTATAGGCCCAGTTGTCGAGCTCTGCCTGGGCTATCCGCTCGCGAAGCGCGGGGTCGTCAAGACGGCCCGCTGCATCCAGTCCGATTTTCTCGACTGCAAATTTTCCGAGATTTTCGGGGCCGGTTGTCCCCTTCAGCGGCGACATGGTGCCAAGCATGCCGCGCTCGTGGACCAGCAGATTTTTCGCCACATCCCAGCCGCGATTGACCTCCCCGACAACCGACGGATTGCCCTCGCCATAGCTCTTCGGCACCTTGACATCGTCGAAGAAAGTCTCGCAAAATGGTGAATGGCCGGAAATCAGGACGATCGGCTTCACGCTGATACCCTCGCTCGCCATGTCGATCAGGATGAAGGTGATCCCCTCGTGCTTGGGCGCGTCAAAATCGGTGCGCACAAGACAGAAGATCCAGTCCGAGATATCGGCGTTCGAGGTCCAGATTTTCTGGCCATTGATCAGCCAGTGGTCACCCTTGTCCTCGCATTTCGTTTTCAGCGAAGCGAGATCCGAACCGGCACCGGGCTCGGAATAGCCCTGGCACCAGCGAATTTCGCCCCGCGCTATCCCGGTGAGATGCTGCTTTTTCTGTTCGTGCGTACCGTAAGCCAGCAGGGCGGGGCCGAGCATCGAGATGCCGAAATTGTTCAGCGGCTTGCGCGCGTTGATTGCCTGCCGCTCTTCATCCAGGATTTTCGCCTGTTCGGCGGAAAGACCCGCACCGCCATATTCCTTCGGCCAGCTGGGCACCGTATAGCCTTTGGACAGAGCGCGCTCGAACCATATTTTCTGCGCTTCGGACTGGAACTGCCATTGGCGCCCGCCCCAGCACTGGTTTTCTGCCGTAATATCCCCGTCGCGCATTTCGGCCGGGCAATTTTCCTGCAGCCATGCCCTCACTTCAGTGCGAAATTCTTCCAGATCGCTCATGCCCTAACCTCTCGTGACCATGCTGTCATATGTCAGCCTGCAGGATGCGGGCACTGCGCATTTAGTTAGCGATATCATCAACGGCATCAATCCAGACGCAGCATTTGCTTGCCAAAATTCTGGCCTGCAAACAAGCGTTTCAAGGTATCCGGGATATTGTCGAAGCCCTCCTGAATATCTTCCTTGAAGGTAATCCTGCCCTCCTTGATCCATTGCCGCATGCGTTTGCGCGCTTCCGGGAATTCGCTGGCATAGTCGGATACGATGAAGCCGGACATGCTCGCGCGCTTGAAGATCAGGTTGAAATAATTTTCGGGTCCAGCCGGCATGTCGCCCTGCTCATAGCGCGAAATGCCGCCGCAAATCGCAACGCGGGCATGCATGGCGAGATGAGCCAGCGCATCGTTCAATATCTTGCCGCCGACATTGTCGTAGAAGACATTGATCGACTGGGCGCAATGTTCCTTCAGCTTCGCCCGGACATCGTCATTCTTGTAGTCGATCGCCACATCATAGCCGACCTCGTCGGTCAGCCATTTGCATTTTTCCTCGCCGCCGGCGATGCCGATGATGCGGCAGCCCGCGATCTTGGCAATCTGACCGACCATGGAACCCGTGGCGCCAGCGGCACCGGAAACGACAACCGTGTCCCCAGGTTGCGGGCGACCGTGTTTCAGCAGACCGAAGTAGGCGGTCATGCCGGTGGTGCCCAGAGCGCCGAGATTGGCTGCCAGCAGGTCATCGTCGGGGATCTTGTTCAGTTCGCCGCCGGGGATGTGCGCGTAATCCTGCCAGCGCAGCATGCCCATGACCTTGTCACCGGCGGAAAAGTCCGGATGACGCGATTCGATCACCGTGCCGATCCCGGACCCGCGCATCACTTCACCAATTTCCGTCGGAGCGACATAGCCGCCGATATTCTCCATCCAGCCCTTCTGTGCCGGATCAAAGCCCAATATCTCGTTCTTTACCAGCACATGGCCTTCGGCACATTCCGGCACCGGAGTGACAACTTTCTTGAAATCGTCGTCGATCAGCCCGCGCCCCTTGGGGCGCCCGTTGATCAGCCATTGCCTGTTCTCGGTCATAAATTTTCTCCATTGGAAGACTGGCAAGCCTGTTAGACGGATTCCGTCATTCAACCGAACTGCCAGCTTTGATAGCTGGCCAATTGAAATTACGGTCGCCACGGTGCAGTCTGGCAGCATCGGGGAGAGCGAATCATGCAGCGAAGCGCAACAGACGAAGGGGTTTTGCTCTACGCCTTCACCTGCGGCCATATCACCTTGCCGACCAGCTATTTCATCAGCGGCGAGCACGGCAAGACCAGGGTTCCGGCCTGCGTATTCCTGATCGACCATCCCGACGGCCTGGCCCTGTTCGATACCGGATTCAGCGACCGCTTTGTCGGTCTGGAAAATGGACTGGGCAAGATCGTCGACATGCCGGCAGAACATCCCGTTGCCGAGCGGCTGCGCGCGATGGAGATTGATCCGGCCAGCATTGACTGGATTATCAACTCGCATCTTCATCTCGACCATGCCGGCGGCAACCATATGCTGCCCAATGCGACGGTCATCGTCCAGGACAGCGAATGGGACTTCGGCTTTTCCGGCGAAGATACTGCCTATGCCACGGAGGATTTCGATACGGGCCAGCCTATCATGCGGATCAATGGAGAGCATGACCTGTACGGGGACGGCAGCGTGATCCTGTTTCCGACCCCGGGTCATACGCCGGGCCACCAGTCGGCCCGTGTCCGCACGATGACGGGAGAAGCGGTACTGGCGGGAGACTGTTGCAATTTCCGCCGTTCGCTGGATGAAATGCGTATGCCCGACCAGGTCTATAATGCCGACCATTATCGCGGATCGCTCTCCAGGCTTTCACAGCTTCGGCGGGCCGGTGCACAGATTTTCTATGGCCATGATCCGGATTTCTGGGCGACGGTCCCGCAGGCGGAAGCGCTCGATCTGGGTGCCTGAGATAATCGGCTCACTCCCTATAACAATAGTGGCGGGTGAGCCCGCTCGCGCTATGAAGTTTGCAACAATAGCGTCCCCGACAGAGGGCCGCGATATGAAGGAGCAAAGCCTTGGCCTCTACAGACATGGCGGACAAAGACGTCCTCATCGATATTTTTACCCGCGCCGACCTGATCATGCAGTCGGACATCAAGTTCCGGCAGATGATCGGAGCGGGTCAATTGCAGATCGTCTATTATCCCGTGCGCGGGCAGGAAGTGGTTTCCTCGGCGATGATGGCAGCGGTCAATCAGGACGACTATCTGGTAACCATCTACCGCGGGCTGCACGACCAGCTGGCCAAGGGCATTCCCTCGAAGGAACTGTGGGCCGAATTTGCCGGCAAGGTGACAGGCACCTGCAAGGGCAAGGGCGGGCCGATGCACATCACCCACCCGGCGACCGGCGTCATGGTCACCACCGGGATCGTCGGCTCGGGCATACCGATTGCCAACGGCCTGGGACTCGCCAGCCAGCTGGAAAAGGACGGCAAGGTCACGGTCTGCTGCTTCGGTGACGGCGCGACCAATATCGGCGCCTTCCACGAAGGCCTCAATATGGCGCAGATCTGGAAACTGCCGGTCATCTTCCTGTGCCAGAACAATCTTTATGGCGAACATACCCACATGCGCGACACCACCGGGTCGGCCTCGATCAAGCAGCGCGGCGAAGGTCTTGGCCTGCGCTCGGTCCAGGTCAACGGCAATGATGCCAGTGCCATGTATGCAGCGGCCAAGGAAGCCGTCGAATATGCCCGCGCGGGCCATGGTCCGACGCTGATCGAGGCGATGACCTTCCGCTTTCACGGCCATTTGCTCGGCGACACCAGCCATTATATCCCGAAAGAGGAGATGGAGCAGGCGAAGAAGGACGATCCGATGCCGATCCTGCGCCAGCAATTGCTCGATCTGCAGATCAGCGAAGCGGATATTGCAGCCATTGAAGCCAAAAACGCCGCGATCATCGCCGAAGCTTCGCAATTCGCGCTGGATAGCGACTATCCGTCAGGCGATGAATATCGCATCGATGTCCTCGACGTGGAGATTGCAGCATGAGCGATACGGCAGAAAAACCAAAAGACATCATGTTCGCACAGGCCCTCAACATGGCCATGAACAAGGCGATGGCAGACGATCCCAAGGTCATCCTGCTCGGCGAGGATATTGCCGACAAGGAAGGCGGAGGCGTGTTCAAGGTTACCGCAGGCCTGTCCGGCACCTATGGTACGGACCGGGTCCGCTCGACCCCGATTTCGGAGCAGGCGATTGTCGGTGCCGCAGTGGGTGCGGCGCTGGTCGGCTACAAGCCGGTCGCCGAAATCATGCTGATGAATTTCATTACCGTCGCCATGGACCAGATCGTCAATCATGCAGCGAAATTGCGCTTCATGTCCGGCGGCCAGACCAGCGTGCCGCTGACCATCCGCACCACAACCGGTGCCGGCACCGGTCTCGGCGGACAGCATAGCGACATGCTCGAGGCGTGGCTGGCCCACGTTCCTGGCCTGAAAGTCGTCGCGGCTTCCAACCCGCAGGACGCCTATGGCCTGCTCTATTCGTCGATCATGGACGACAATCCGGTCATCTTCATCGAGAATACGCCCGGCTATTTCGTCAAGGGTCCGGCACCGGATGCGGATCATACCGTACCGCTCGGCAAGGCATCCATTCCCCGCGAAGGTACGGACATCACCCTGATCGGCTACGGCAGCGCGATCAGCCGATGCCATGCCGCCGCCGACAAGCTGGCGGAGGACGGCATTTCCTGTGAAATCGTCGACCTGCGCACCATCGCTCCCTTTGACGAGGAAACCGTGCTGAAAAGCGTCGCCAAGACCAAGGCGGCGGTTGTTGTGCACGAGGCGGTGCGCAGCTTTGGTACCGGCGCCGAAATTTCCTCGCGCATCCATGAAGAGCTGTTTTCCGAACTGAGAGCACCAGTCGGACGCGTCGGCTCCGGCTATGCACCAGTGCCTTTTTCACCAGCCATCGAGAAAGCCTGGATGTTCAGCCAGGATGATATCGAACGCGAAGTACACAAGATTCTAGGATAGAAGAAAAAGCCATGGCAACAGAGATACGCATACCCAAATTGGGCTTCAGCATGGAATCCGGCATTCTGGCAGAATGGCTGGTCGAAGACGGCGCGGAAGTGACCGCGGGTCAGGAAATCTACGCGTTGGAAAATGAGAAATCGACCCAGGAAGTGGAATCCCCGGCCAGCGGGAAACTGAAAATAATCGTCCAGGCCGACGGTGAAGAATATCCGGTCGGCGAATTAATCGGAACAATCGAATAGGCGGGTAACAACGATCGAAATTACCTATCAATATTGGTAGGAATGTTGGGTTGACTACAAAACCAAACACCGCGACACACGACGAACAATAACAAAAATAATAGCGTCGTTAGGAGTGGAGCGGAATGGCCGAGAATTTTATTGCCGAGATTCCCGAGATTGGTCGGCAACGATTCCGGGAAAACGTAGACAGCGTTACCATCACCAATCCGGCCGAAATCCGGCCTGCTGCCGAAGCCATGAATGAAATCGCCCAATCCTACGGATTCCGGATCGCGGTATCGGCCGACATTTCATCCAAGGCGCATCTCGTCGATGCCGACGGCAATCTGATCAACAAGGATGTCTTCGGCTGGGTCGCCGAAGGCGAACGCTGGTGGGAAGATACCCGGCTGGCGCTCAGTTCTCCCCTGCCCCGGGCCTGCCGCTATGAAAGCGAACCGGTCTGGTGCAACGCCGAGGGATTCCACGGACACTGGCCGAACGAATATCTCGACAAGATCGACCTGAAGGATTTTTACGCCCAGTCCCAGACATCCAAGTCCCACATATTGATTCCGGTGCATCTGCCGTTTGGCCAGATCGCGGCGGTCAGTTTCTCGACGCTGGAACATGGCACAACCGATCTCACCGTGGCCTATCGTCTCTATTCCGACTTTTTCGGGATCGTCACCAGCCGGTTCGTCACCGGCTATGTTCTGGCGATGCGCGAGAAGCACCGGATGCCGGCCAATTGCGTCCTGTCGAAGCGCGAAGCCGAGTGCCTGCACTGGGCCGCGATCGGCAAGACCGACAAGGAAATCAGCATGATCCTGTCGCTCAGCCATGCGACGATCCGCTATCATGTCAACCGGGCGGGGCAGAAGCTGAACAGCGTCAACCGCGGTCAGACGATCTTCAAGGCCGGCCAACTGGGTTATCTGGGCGCGACGGACTAGTCGGGCGGCGGCTTGAAATAGTCGCTATTTGCGCAATATGGCGAAGACCGCGCTCATCGTCATCAGCACCTCTTCTCCGCAGACAATCCGCCCGCTGCAATAGGCGGTGCGCTTGCTGATCCGGTCAATCACCGCATGGGCCTCGACCCAGTCACCGAGCCTTGCCGCCGCCAGATAGTTGGTGTTGAGGTTCATCGTCGCCACCGGCAGCGCCGGTTTTTCCGCCCGGTGCACCTGATAGCTGAGCGCGACATCCGCCAATGTTCCCAGCACGCCGCCATGGGCAACCTTGATATGGTTGATATGCCCCCGGTTGATGCGCGTGGCGACAATGATGCCGCCCTCGCCCTGACGCTCGTAATAGGGGCCGGCCATGTCCAGAAACGGGCTGGAAAACTTCGCCCGTTCAAAGCCGTCCGGAATATCCTCCAATGTCAGGCGGCCACCTTGCGTTTCGGGCTTTTCGGCGGCTCCTCGGAATCCAGCCACAGGTTCAGCGTTTCATGGAAATGCCGCAGCTTCGATTCCTGATATTGCGCAAACAGGGAAACGCCGTTTGGCTGGCTCTTCACGCCCTTCTGCATCGCCTTGTGATTGAGATAATCCTGATTGAAGATCTTGTTCAGATAGCTGCCGAATTCGGTCGCCTGGGTATAGTCGTCGTGCAGGTCGAGGAACGTGCATTTTGCCGGCTCCGGCCGTTCGGCGCCCTCGGGCAGCGCAACCATGAACATCACCTCGTGCAGCGACTGCTCCGGATTGTCGCCGTCGGGGCGGAAGCGGTAGAAGATCGGGTTGAAATCGGCCCAGGGGCTGATGTTCGGGAACACGCTGTAGAAGATGGCATCCACGAGATCGGCATCGCTGATCTTGTCGACCATGTCGCCCCAGGCTGGCCGCATTTCCTCGCGCCGCGCCTGTGCCGCTTCGTTGCGCATCGCATGGGCCGAAATATCGGTATAGACCATCGGCATATTTTCATCCGCCGGCGCAATCTTGCCACCGATCCAGTTGCACATGTGCGGGTCGGCTGACTTCAGATCGCCTTCGATATAATTGGCTTCCATGTCGAAAATGCCGCTCTTGCCGTTGGGCAGCGATACCTTGACGCGATTTTCTTCCAGCCGTTCGAACTTGTGCTTGCTGATCGGATGGATGAAGCTCTGGAACGCCTTCGCATCCGGAAAGGCGGTCGGGTCGGGATTGACCAGGTCCGTGTGCGGCGACGGCTGGCCGTGGGCAGACATCGCCCGGGAAAAATTGTGCCAGACATCATATTTGCTGTTCGCGTCGGCAAAGGCAGGCATCAGTTCGGGATGGGTGCCGACCACATGATAGGATTCCATGAAGGCTTCCTGGGCAATTTTCCAGTTGCACGGCAGCCGCTTGATCATGTGCGCCGCCTTGTAGCGCCGCTCGAACGGAATCTGGAAATGCCGATCAATATCACCGAGGAAATCTTCCAGCGGTTCGCAATCCGGATCCGGATTGATGAACACGAACCCGCCCCATTCGCCGACCTTCACTTCCTTGAGACTGTGGGTTTCCTCGCTGACCGACGGAAAATCCCACTGGCAGGGCACTTCCTTGAGCTTGCCGTTCAGCTCCCATGACCAGCCGTGAAATGGACAGCGAAGGGCCTTCTGGCCCTTCTTGTGATGGTCGCAAATCGCCCGGCCACGGTGCATGCAGCTGTTCGGGAAAGCCTTTATTTCGTCTTCGGAAACCCGGACCACCAGAAAGGACAGCTCGGCAATGTCATAGACAAAGGTGTCGCCGACTTCCTTGATATCATCCTTGTGGCAGGCCATTTGCCAGACACGTTTCCAGAGGCGCTCGACCTCGCGATCATGCTCTTCCTTGGTCCAGTAGCGGCTGACCTCGACGGTGGTGACGCCGGGTTCCATGGGAGATTCTTCCAGAAAGACGGCTGGCGGCGCAACGGTGTCACCTTCCAGCAGTTCGGTATAGGAAATGCCGTTGGACCGATTATGTCCGGTTAACGTCTCGACCATTATCTTCTCCTGAAAACAGATATTCTTTGATCCATAAGTTAGCGGATAGGCCTGCCGTTGCCACTAGTGATTCTGGCAGCCCACCCTGTTGTTTTTGAGAGGATAGCCGCGCGCGCTTACCTGTGTATCCTCGCGGGGAAGAAGCAGACAGGAGTCTGCCATGATCTGGTACGTGCAAAGGAGAGCATATTCGTGAAACTCTATTCGAGTCTGGGACCGAACCCTCGCCTTGTGCGCATGTTTCTGGCGGAGAAGGGCATCGAGGTGGAACGGATCCATCTCGATATCATCACCGGTGAAAACCGGTCGGAAGAATATGCGCAGAAAAATGTCATGCAGACCACGCCGACGCTGGAACTGGATGACGGCAGCCTGCTGACCGAGTCCACCGTGATTTGCGAATATCTGGAGGAAATCCAGCCCGACCCCGTGCTGATCGGATCGACCCCGCTGGAGCGCGCCGAGACGCGGCGCTGGGCACGCCGGATCGATCATGAAATCGCGATTCCGATGACCATGGGCTTTCGCGGCGGCGCCGGACGTCCGATGTTCGAACCGCGGATGGATGTGGTCAGCACCGAGGCTGCCGCGGAACTGTCCGCCATGTCGGACAAGCACTGGATCTGGCTGGACGGTCAGCTGGGCGACAGGGACTATATCTGTCAGGACCGGCTCACGCTCGCGGATCTGGTGGCCTTCTGCTTCATCAAGTTCGGCGGCACGGTGGGATGGACGCTGCCCGAGGGAACCGACAATCTGGCCCGCTTTGCGGCGATGATGGAAGAACGACCCTCGGCCGAAATCTGGCGCGGTGAAGAATGACCGGAAGCCCAGCTACCCTCGCCAAGCTCGGCTCGATCATGCAGATCAGCTATGTCCCCGACGATTATGACGCGGCGCTCGACTACTGGACCCAGAAAATGGGTGCCGGCCCCTTTTTCCACACCGAGAAGGTCGAGGTGGAAAATGTCAAATATCACGGTGAACCGTCCGATATCCAGTTCTCGATGGCGATCGGCTATTGGGGCGATATCCAGGTCGAGCTGATCCGCCCCAACAACGACGCGCCGTCGATGTTCAGGGACTGGCGCGAAAAGGGATTGCAGGGCGTGCAGCATCTGTGCCTGATCGTCGATGATCTGGATCATGCCCGCGCGCTGACCGAACAGGCGGGCGGCGAAGTGATCCAGGAAGTCAGCCTGCCCGGCGGTGTCGGCGGTGCCTTTTATGCCGATTATGGCGGCGGCCCCGGCACGATCATCGAATATCTGCAAATCCCGCAGGCCGGTATCGACGGCTTCGCGGCGATGCGGCAAATGCATCTCGACTGGGATGGCAAGACAAACCCCGTGATAGGAAAAGACTAGATGAGCGAAGCGCCCGAACGCCGCCCCGACCAGAAACCGATCAAATGCGTGCTGGTCGCGGCCGGAAAATATCATGATATCGATTATGCCCGGCTGGAAGTGATGAAGCTGCTCGCCGAGGATGACCGCATCCGGGTTCGGGTTTTCGAGGATTATGAAAATCTTGAGGCGATCAGGAATGCCGATTTTCTGGTCAGCTATACCTGCGACGTGCAGCCCAGCGAAGCAGCGCAAAAGACCATCCAGGATTTCGTCAACGGTGGCGGGCGCTATTTTGCCCTGCATGGCACCAACGCGGTTCTGAAATTCCTGGAGAACGGTCTGGTCGACGCGCCGGATGAAATGCCGGTCTTTGCCGACACGCTGGGAACCCGCTTCCTGTCGCACCCGCCGATCATCCCGTTCACCGTCGACAATGCCCAGCCGGATCACCCGCTGGTCAAGGGCATCCCCAGTTTCGAAACCACCGACGAGCAATATCTGGTCGAGACCCGCGCCGAGCTCGACGTGCTGCTCGACACCGAATATAACGGCACGGATGATATCAGCGGCTTTGTCCACAGCGACATTCCGAAGAGCCGCCACCCGGTCTTCTACATTAGGCGGATGGGCGAAGGCGCGGTGCTCTATCTGACCATGGGCCACTGTCGCGGCCATTATGACATGGAGCCGGTGCTCGACTGGTGGCCGGAGATCGACCGGTCCGGCTGGCAGCAGCCGATCATCTACGATCTGCTGCGGCGCGGCATCGGCTGGAGCTGCGAGGCGGCGATCGCAAAATTCTAACCACGATTTCAAGGAACACAAAGGAGAAGAAAATGGATTTGGGACTCAAGGGCAAGAAAGTCATTCTCACCGGCGGCAGCCGCGGCCTCGGGCGCGCGGCGCTGGAACATTTCGCCAGTGAGGGCGCCGATGTCGCCTTTTTCTCGCGCAATGCCGAGCAGGTCGCGACGGCGAAAAAGGAACTCGAAGCGCATGGCGGCAAGGTCTTTGCCGACGCGCTCGATATGACCGATCTTGACGGCTATGCAAAATGGCTGGAAAAGGCCGCGGGCGATCTCGGTGGCTGCGATATTTTCATCCATAATGTCAGCTCCTCCGGCGCCGGTGCGACCGGTGACTGGGAAGTGACCTTCCAGACCGATATCCTCGGCGCGGTTAGGGCGATGGAAGTGCTGGAACCGCATCTGGAAAAATCCGACGATGGCAGCGTGATCTTCATGTCCTCCACCGCCGCGTTCGAGACCTTCGTCGCGCCGCAGGCGTTCAACGCGATGAAGGCCGCGCTGATCACCTATGGCAGCCAGCTCAGCCAGGCGCTCGGCCCCAAGGGCATTCGCGTCAACATCGTGTCCCCGGGACCGATCAAGTTCCCCGGCGGCAACTGGTCGCAGATCGAAAAGGGCATGCCGGAATTTTATGAAGCCACGAAGACCGGCTTCGCGCTTGGCGATTTCGGTACCGCCGACGATGTCGCCCGCGGCGTTGTCTTTCTCGCGAGCCCGGCGTCCAGCTACACCACCGGCGCGCATCTGGTGATCGATGGGGGCTTCACCAAACGCGTCCAGTTCTAGACGCATATCGCCTTCCCATTTTGGGGGCGCGGAAAAGCCTTTTCTGCGCTACGCTCGGGGCTCCGGCTTGATGGCCGGAGCCCCTTTTGTTGAAAGGCACGATCATGACCGACGCCCAGACCAATGAATATCTGACCAAGGGCTATGCCGCCCATGCGGCCGACCGGAAGCTGGAGCCCTGTACGTTCCAGCGGCGGGGCCTGCGGCACGACGACGTGCTAATCGAGATATCGCATTGCGGCATTTGCCATTCGGATCTGCACACCGCGCGCAACGACTGGGGCGGCAGCATCTACCCGGTGATCCCCGGCCACGAGATTGTCGGCCATGTCCGGGCGGTCGGCGAGGATGTCAGCGACTTTGCCGAGGGCGACCGGGTTGCCGTCGGCTGCATGGTCGACGCCTGCCTCGAATGCGATCACTGCAAGCAGGGCCTGGAACAATATTGCCTGAACGGCATGACCGGCACCTATAATGGCAAGGACCGCCGCGATGGCAGTATCACCCGCGGCGGCTATTCCGACAAGATTGTCGTGCGAAAGGAATTTGTCCTGCGCATTCCGGACGGCATGGACATGGGCGCCGCCGCTCCCCTGCTCTGCGCCGGGATCACCACCTATTCACCGCTCCGGCAGTGGAAGGTCGGGCCGGGCAGCAAGGTGGCCGTCATCGGTCTTGGCGGCCTCGGTCACATGGGCGTCAAGCTGGCCGCGGCGATGGGCGCGGAGGTCACCGTCCTTACCCGTACCGCAGACAAGATGGCCGATGCCAAGGCGCTGGGGGCCAAGGACATACTGCTGTCCACCGACCGCGAGGCGATGAAGGCCGCCGCGAACAGTTTTGACATGATCCTCAACACCATTCCCGTGCCGCATCCGGTCGCCCATTATATGCCCTTGCTGAAGGTCGACTGCGCGCAGGTTCTGGTCGGCGTGATCGGCATGCTCCCCGAGATGCACAGCGGCCACCTGATCGGACGCCGGATTCTCACTGGCTCCGGTATCGGCGGCATCGCCGAAACGCAGGAAATGCTCGATTTTTGCGCGGAGCGGAATATTCTCCCCGAGATCGAAATGATCGCGATGCAGGATGTCAACAAGGCCTATGACCGGATGGAACAATCCGATGTACGCTATCGGTTCGTGATCGACATGGAGACGCTCGCCTGAGCAGGCCTATTTGCCTTTCCCCATAAAGGCCGCGATCCGTTCCTGCATGTCGGGACCGTGGCCTTCTGACTCCATCACTTCCCATTGCAGCCCTGCGTCGAGCGGACCAGCGTCGGTCGCCTCCAGCAAGCGCTTGTTCGCCGCGTGCGAGAAGCCGGAATTGGCGACAATCTTTTGTGCCAGCGTTTCGATCTCGACATCAAATTGCTCGAGCGGCACCGAATATTCGGCCAGACCGATACGCACCGCTTCTGCGGCATCAATCATGTCGGCGGTGAACATCAGCCTTTTGGCAGTGGCGATGCCGACCCGGCGCGGCAGACGCTGGCTCATCCCCCAGACCGGGGTCAACGCCCATTTGGCGTGGGTATCGCCAAAGCGCGCGCTGTCCGCTGCCAGGATGAAATCTGCCGCCAGGGCAACCTCGAGCGCGCCGGTATAGCAATGGCCGTGCACAGCCGCGATCACCGGCTTGGGCAATTTCTCCAGCATCCGCAGCGTTTCCGAATGCCAGCCGCGCGACGGCACCGCCTCGCCTTCGGCGATATCACCGAGATCATGGCCGGCGGAAAAGCATTTACCGGCGCCGCGCAGGACCACGCAACCGATGCTGTCATCCCTGCGCAGGTCGGCAATATGATCGCGCAGTTCCCGGAACATCGCCACGGTCAATGCGTTGAGCTTGTCCGGCCGATTGAGCGTCAGCAGGGTCCAGCCCTCCCGGTCTTCGCGCAGCACCAATTCTGTCATGTCCATTCACCCTTATCCAAATACCGTTCGTGCTGAGCCCGTCGAAACACGGTGGCAAGCCTCCCTTCGACAGGCTCAGGGCGAACGGTGTAGTGTCGACCGTCAGATACTGTCGATCAATTGACCGCCCGGTCCCTGCCTTCCCAATAAGGCGTGCGCAGGTCCTTGCGCAAGATCTTGCCCGAGGGATTGCGTGGCAGGGCGTCGATGAAATCGATCGACTTGGGGCATTTGTAGCCGGCGATGCGGGTGCGTGCGTCGGCGATCAGCTCGGCCTCGGTCAGCGTTTCGCCCTTCTTGACAACAACGCAGGCCTTCACCGCCTCGCCCCATTTTGCGTCGGGCACGCCGATCACCGCGACATCGGCGACCTTCGCATTAGCATAAAGCGCATTTTCGACTTCCGCCGGATAGACATTCTCGCCGCCGGAAATGATCATGTCCTTGAGCCGGTCCTGGATATAGAGATAGCCGTCCTCGTCGAGCGAACCGGCGTCACCGGTCCGGAGCCAGCCGTCGGCATCGATCGTTTCCGCCGTGGCCTCGGGCCGGTTCCAGTAGCCCTTCATGTTCTTGGCCGAACGGGTCGCGATCTCGCCGATCGTATAGGGCGGCAGGGTCTCGCCCGTCTCCGGATCAATGATCTTGATCTCGACTCCGGGCAATGGCGTGCCGACCGAGCGCATCTTCTCGTTGCCGTTCACGTCATGGTCTTCCGGATTGAGCGTGGTGATCGTCCCCGATGTCTCGGTCATCCCGTACATCTGGACAAAGCCGCAGCCGAGCACATCCATCGCCTGTTTCATCAGCTCAAGCGGAATCGGCGAGGCGCCATAGGTGATATATTTGAGATTGGAGAAATCGACATCCCTGGCGCGCGGATGGTTGAGCAGGATCTGGATCGCCGCCGGCACCATGAATATTTTCGAGATATTATACTGGGCAATCAGGTCCAGCGCCTGGGTCGGATCATATTCCGGCAGGACAATCGCGCTGCCGCCGGTGAACATCACCGCGAGCCCGGTGCCGGTGCCGCTGATATGGAAACAGGGCATGGCGAGCAGGGTGATCTCGCCGGGGACCGGCTTCTGCCAGTCCATCAGATCCTCTTCGCTGATCCCGGCGCTGCGCGACGAAAAGATCGAGCCGTTGGTCATGATCGCGCCCTTGGGATGGCCGGTCGTGCCCGAAGTGTAGAGCTGCAGCGCATCATCATCCTCGGCGCAGGGTACCAGCGGATCGACCGGTTCAAAACCGTCGCGCCAGGCGGGGTAGCCGGGAAACTCCCCTTCTGCCTTCTCGCTGCCCAGGATCAGCTCGACATGCTCCAGATCATCCCGGATTTTCCCGGCCAGTTCGTCAAAGCCGGGTCCGATGAACAGCAGCTTCGCCTGGCAGTCGTTCAGGATATAGGCGACCTCGGGCGGGGCCAGCCGCCAGTTGACCGGCACCATCACCGCCCCCAGCTTGGCCGCGCCGACCAGTATCTCGAAATAGAGATGGCTGTTCTTGCCCATATAGGCAATCCGGTCGCCCTTGCCGACGCCCTTGGAGGCCAGCGCCTGCGCCGCCCGGTTGCTGCCGGCATCGAGCGCGGCGTAGGTCATCTCGTCGCCTTCGAAGGTGAAGACCACCGTGTCCGGCTGTTCCTGTGCCTGGAAACGGACCACGTCGCCAATGGAAATAATATCGTCTTCGGTCATGCAAATATCCTCTGTGCGCGATTCCGCGATCGGCTTTTTCCACAAGATACATAGAGACGCTGCGATATGATACAGCCTAGCAGATTGACTAGCCGCGATGCTCTGAAACCGTTGGCATCGCGGGCGCATGCTGTTCTAGGGTTGTCTCATGCACAAGCTGGCATTGCACCAGATCACGATGATGGAGGGCGGACCGGAAGGTCTTGTGCGATTCGCCGCCGAAGCTGGTCTTGACGGAGTCTGTCTTTTCACAGCGACACCGCTCGATGCCAATGGCCGGAACATGTTTCCGGTCGTGGGTTCGGCCGCGGGGTCATCCTTCAGACAGCTGCTCCGCGATCTTGATATGCGCGTCATCAATGCCGAATATTTCCCCGTGCTGCCAGGACAGGATGTAGCCGGCTATCTGCCCGCGATCAGCCTTGCGGCCGAACTGGGTGCGAAACGCCTGGTCACCCATATTCATGAAACCGACGGTCAAAGGGCGGAAGACCAGCTGTCAAAACTCTGCGCCCTCGCGCGCGAACTTGGTCTCGATGTCGGTCTCGAATTTACCGGATTTGCCGGCGGCTGCAACAGCCTGGCCAGCGCCGTCGCGCTGCATGGCCGGGCCGACCAGCCCAATCTGGGAATCGCGATCGACGCACTGCACCTGTTCCGCACCGGCGGCACGCTGGCACAGGTGCGGGCCGTCGATCCTGCGATCATCGCCTATGCCCAGCTGTGCGATGGCCCCGATTTCCGGATAGCCGACAGCTATATCGAGGAAGCGATGCACCGGATGATCCCCGGGGAGGGCGTCTTTCCCCTGCGCGAGCTTGTGACTTTGCTCGGTGCGGACGTGGATATCGATGTGGAAGTGCCCGGCCCCACCCTTGCCGCCGGCTCCGATGCCAGAGACCGGGCCCGTCGTGCCATTGCAGCCAGCCGCGCCCTGTTTGTCGAAAGGAAATGACATGACCCGTGACGATCTCGTCGACCGCGCTCGCATCACCGACCATGTGCTGCGCTATGCCACCGGTATCGACCGGCGCGACTGGAAACTCTACCGCTCGATCTTCGCCGACCCGCTAACCGTCGACTTTTCCAGCTGGTCCGGTGATCCGGCCGCCAGCATGAACGCCGACGACTGGGTTGCCGGCGTCCGCGCCACACTGGAACCGTTCGACGCGACGCAGCATGTGTTGACCAATTTCGTGATCGAGGTCGACGGTGCCCACGCCACCTGTACCTGCTACATGGTCGCCCATCACCATCTGGTAACCGGTGACCTCAGGGAAATGCACAGCATTGGCGGCTATTATGTTCATCGTCTGCGGCGGGCCGGCGACGGCTGGCTGATTCACGCCACACAGCTCAACGTGACCTGGGAGATGGGCGATCGGGCCCTGTTTGGGCAGGCGGCGCTGCGCCGCAGCTAGAATCCAACCATTGATGCCCCGCGGGATCAGCGTCAGTTCGGCAGCAGCGGTTCCGCAGCGGGAAGCTTGACCGCCGGCAGGTCCGACAGATCCAGCCAGTCATGCCCGGTCTCGCCATAATAGCTGTCGAATACCGCAAATGGCAGACGGAAGGGTCGGCCCCAGCCGTCGTTCCACATCGCGACCACGCCCGTGCGCGTGGCCGGATCGAATATCATCGTCGAGCGATAGCCGTCGACCGCGCCACTATGTCCGATCAGCTGCCGTCCGGCATAGGTGAAGCTCCGCCAGCCAAGACCATAATAAGGATCACCCAGCGCGCGCGCGAGTTCACCGCTATAGACGCGCCTGGTACTGACGAGAGGCGCGTGCGCCAGGGCCAGTGCGTGAGCCGACAGAACGTCCCTGTTTTCGCCCATCTGCGCACGCAGCCAGCGCGACATGTCGACGATGTCGCTGCTGACGCCGGCCGCCGCCGGGACCCGCCAGTAGGATTCGGACAGCGGTCGCACCTGGTTCCCGCGATGCGGCCGCGCCCAGCTTTGGGCACCGGTAAGCCCCTCCATGCCAAATTGCGCGCTCTTCATGCCCAGCGGCTTGAACAGGCGCTTCTCCACCGCGTCAGAATACAGGGTTCCCGCAGCCTGCCCCAGAACCTCGCTCGCGGTGTCGAACGCAACATTCTGATAGCTGTGGCATGTGCCCGGCAGGCACTGCAATGGAGCCGCCCCCAGCTGCATCCGGAGCAAGCCGGGTTCCTCGCCATCCTCCAGCCTGGTGTCATAGGCATTTTTGGTGAGACCCGTCCGGTGGGACAATAGCTGGGCGAGGGTTATCCGCGATTCCGCGCCTCCTGGTAACCGGAGGGATGATCGCCACCTGCTCAGGGGCGCATCGAGGTTGAGCTTGCCCTCTTCCGCCAATTTTGCGGCGAGTGAACCCGCGACACCTTTTGAGACCGAGGCCCAGCGGAACACCGTCCGGGGCGTAACCGGCTCGCCGCTTTGCTTGTCGGTCACACCATAGGCGGAAACAAACCGCAGTTCCCCTTCCTCGACAATCGCGACTGCCAGCCCGGCCATTTCGGGACGGGCCGCGAGCGCGGCGAACTGCTGGTCAAGGGCGCGATAATCGATCTTCCCGTGCCAGTCTCCCGGACCGGTCGGCAGCCGCTTTTCCGCTTCAGGTGCGGCAAGCGCAGGCAAGGGGACTCCCCTATTCTGTTCGCCCAGCGCCCGATATCCATACCAGCTAACCAGCAACAGGGCAGCAAGCCCGAACAGCAGCGACAGATGTTTCTTCACATTCCGTATCTTATAAATCTATTTCATAGGCGGCGGTGGTTTTCGCCGCGACATCGTCGGCGCTCACGCCCGGCGCCAGTTCGACCAGCCGGAACGGGCTGTCATGGTCGGGCCGCTGGAATACGCAGAGATCGGTGATGATCATGTCGACGACATTGGTTCCGGTCAGCGGCAGGGTGCAGGCCGGGATGAATTTGGGGCTGCCGTCCTTGGCGCAATGATCCATCACGACGATGATCTTCTTGACGCCGGCGACCAGATCCATCGCGCCGCCCATGCCCTTGATCATCTTCCCCGGGATCATCCAGTTGGCGATATCACCATTTTCGGCGACTTCCATGGCGCCCAATACCGTCAAGTCGATATGGCCGCCGCGGATCATCGCAAAGCTGTCGGCCGAACCGAAATAGCTGGTAGACGGCAGTTCGCTGATCGTCTGTTTGCCGGCGTTGATCAGGTCCGGATCGATCTCGTCCTCGTAAGGGAACGGTCCGATGCCGAGCATCCCGTTCTCGCTCTGCAACGTGACCTCGACGCCTTCCGGGATATGATTGGCGACCAGCGTCGGGATACCGATCCCGAGATTCACATAATAACCGTCGTGGAGTTCCTTTGCCGCCCGGGCGGCCATTTCATCGCGAGTCCAGGGCATATTCATCCTTCTTTGTTATCTGGCGTCGGTGCATCCGTCGCTTCCACAAGCGGAGGCGGGGTCAGAAACCAGCCGTTATCGAACATTTTTTCCAGCGTAACCGCGCCATCCGGGTCGCGCAAATAGGCATAGAGCTCGTCAAAATCCGAGCGGTCGTCGCCGGCCATGGCGACAATGCAATAATGGCGCGCGGCGTCCCAGCGCCGAACCTGCTTGCGATCCTCCCCGCCGCGGTCCAGAAACAGGAAATCATCCGACTCGGATTGCGAGAAACCTGCCTCATCGAGGATCGCCGAAATTGTCTTGGACGCCGCTACCGGCTGGTCGGACAGCCAGATCACACTGATACCGGCAGCACGGAGACTGGACAGAACCTCGATCAGACCATTTTGCCGGTACAGGGTTTTGACACTCAGCCAATCGCCACCGGTCTTGTCGTCCAGGTCGATAGCGACCGCCAGGGGCTTGCCCTCGCACCCCATCGTTTCCGGCTTGATCATATCGACCCGCGGCACCAGAATCACGGATTTTACGCCCTCTCCTGCTTCCAGCCGCACTGATTGCTGCAGGGCATAAGCCGCAAATCCGGCATAGGGCGAATCATCCCGACCGACCGGCTGAAAAATCCGGGAAATATAGTCAGCGGCTTCACCATCGAGACCCACCTCGGCAATCTCGTAGGCACCGCCTCTTCCGGAAAACATCTTTTCCGTCACAGGGGATGCGCCAGCCGCCTCCCTATCAGGCCCCACCGTAACCGAACCGACCGGCATCGCCAGGTCGATGGCACCGGATGCAACCATTTCACGCCTCGCCTTGGTGCGGTCAATCTGGTTTTTGCCCAATGCCCCGACGGCCGCCAGCGGCAGCAATGCTGCCACGCAGCCCGAAAGCAGCGGCAGCAAGACCAAGGCGGCCAGGGAGAGGCGGCGGCGAACCATCAGGCCGTTTCGCGCTCCCGGGTCATCCGGAATTCGATTTTCTTGTCGTAGGGCGAACCGTTGATCAGGCGTTTCACGTAGATGCCGGGCACATGGATGCAATCCGGGTCCAGTTCGCCGACCTCGACAATCTCCTCGACCTCGGCGACGCAGATCTTGCCGGCAGTCGCCATCGGTGCATTGAAATTGCGGGCAGTCTTGCGGAACATCAGGTTGCCCGCCTTGTCCGCCTTCCAGCCCTTGATCAGGCACAGGTCGGCAAAAATGCCGCGCTCGAGAATATAGGTCTCGCCATCGAAATCCTTGTGCTCCTTGCCCTCGGCGACCTGCGTGCCGACGCCGGTCTTGGTATAGAATCCCGGGATACCTGCCCCGCCGGCACGGCAGCGTTCCGCCAGCGTCCCCTGAGGGCAGAATTCCACTTCCAGTTCGCCCGACAGAAACTGCCGCTCGAATTCCTTGTTCTCGCCAACATAGGAGGAAATCATCTTCTTGACCTGCCGCGATCGGAGCAGCTTGCCGAGACCTTCGTTGTCGATGCCGGCATTGTTGGAAGCGATGGTGAGGCCCTTGACGCCATCGGCCTGAATGGCGTCGATCAGCCTTTCCGGAATGCCGCAGAGGCCGAAACCTCCTACACAAAGATGCATGTCATCGAATAAAAGGCCTTCGAGAGCGGCGGCCGCGTCCGGATAGATTTTTTTCATGTTCGCGCTTTCCTGAATGGTTGCCCGGCGTCTAGCGCAGGAGGCGCACGAGCGTCCAGAATAGAATATGCTTGTAACCGCTAATCCGTTATGCGCGCGCCCATGACGCGCTTTCTTGCCTGCCTGTCGCTATTTTTCTTTCTGGTCCCGGTCACCTATGTGCGCGGCCCTGCGCCGGCGAAAAATGAGAGCCAATATATAGCCATCGAGCCGATCGCCTTTGATGCCGGAAACCCCAACCGGACCCGGGTCGGTCGCCTCACATTTCTTGGTGGCTGGAAAATCACCAGCGCCAATGGCGAAGTGGGTGGCATATCGTCGATGGTCGCCTTGCCGGACAACCGGTTCCTGATACTGGGCGACAATGGCACGCTGGTCGGCTTCACGCTGGATGAGGCCCGGCAAAGAGCGATACGCCCGTTTATCGCGCCGCTGCCCGACGGCCCGCCCAGGCCCAATGGATTTGCGCGGCAGAACTGGGATGCCGAATCGTTTCTCCACGATCCCGGCACCGGCCAGTTCTGGGTCGGCTACGAGCATCAGCACAGCGTCTGGCGCTATGGATCGTCGCTGTCCCGCAAGGAGGCAGCGAACTATCCGGCAGAAATGAAAAATTGGCCGGAGAATGGCGGTGCGGAGGCGATGCTGCGGTTGCCCGACGGGCATTTTGTGGTCTTTTCGGAATCAGCAGAATATGCCGGAGGCGGTTATCAGGCCCTCGTGTTCGACGGCGATGCCTCCGAACCGACCAGCAAGGCCGCGGCATTCGGTTATCAGCCTCCCGAAGGCTACAGGCTGACAGACGCGGCGCTGCTGGACGACCGGTCAGCGCTGATGCTCCACCGGCGCTTCACGCTGCTCGCCGGTGTTTCGGCGATTCTGTCGATCGCACAACTTGACGATTTCAGGCCCGGGACAGTCGCGACATCCACCCCGATCGCGACGCTCAAGCCGCCGCTCAAGGTCGACAATATGGAGGCCCTGGCGATTACGCGGGATGCGGAGGGCACCATCGTCTGGATCGCTTCGGACGACAATTTCAGCACGCTGCAGGAATCCCTGCTGCTCAAATTCCGTCTGCTCAAGGGCAAGGAAGCGCAAAAAGAAAAAGCCGGAGCGAGCCCCGGCTTTTCAACATTCGAATCAGATTGATCGCTTA